>NZ_JBFNEH010000001.1:0-133276 GCF_040797425.1 Symbiobacterium sp.
CCCAGCACCAGGAGAATCAGCGGGGCCAGCTTGAAGAGCATGGCCAGACCCCAGATTACGGTGCGCAGGGCGAGGCCGGCGACGGCGAGCAGGGCGAAGAGAACGGCGGCGGCGTACGCCGCCCGGCCGAGCCAGCCGGCCTTCACCGCCAGGGCGAGCCCCGCGGCGATCAGCAGGAAGAGCCAGGCGCCGGACATGGTGAAGCGGAACAGGGCCAGGAGGCCGATGAGGATCAGGATGATGCCGATGAGCTTTTCCATGGTTGCGATCACCCCTTCGTAAAGGGAGACGCGAGAATGGCAAGGTCAGGTTCGTGCGGAAGCGAAAGGGGGCCATCGGCCCCCTCATGCTTCTATGTTGCGCGGAATATTCAACCTCTGCGCGGCAAGCAGGAGATCCTGTGCCAGGCGATCAAGGAATGCGAGCGAGTAAAGCCCGTCGATGCGGTTCGTTTCCCAGAGCTGATACACCCGTTCGAGGTCACGCCTGCGCGACAGCCAGCCGATTCCGTCGAAAACGGCATACACGAACTGGGTCGGGAGGCGCTTGTTCGCCATGTCCTCGATTTCCCTGACCGCATCTCCCTGCTTACTGCCCGTGGAGTTGTTGCCCTTCAGGGCGATGACGATTTGGGCTTCCCGGCCGCCGGCCGGTATGGCCAGATCACACGGCGCATCCTGGTTCCCCAGGCCGACGAACCGACACCGCATCTGGTACCTGAAACCAAGTGACTTGACGAGTGCTTCAACCTCGTCCTCAAGATTGCGCCCCTGGTGCACCGCCTTGGAACCGGTGCGACGAGACCAGAGACTCCTCTCCGCAAGGACATCGGCGAAGGTCCATCGGGTATTGAGTTGCGTTCGGACCTTCTCAACGAGGCCGAACGCCCGATCAAACTCAGCCACAAGTTCATCGGGGCGCTTCCGGGCCAGTGTGATCCACCCAGATGTTCCAAACCGATACTTTAGCTGATTCTTCAACTGCTCCTGCCCCAGGCCCACACAAGAGACGAGGGCCGGAAACGCCTCGGGATGCTCGCAGACGAACTGGGCAAGGCTCTCACGAGAAATCTGGCCGATCGCGCGCAGCCCCTTTACGACCTTGTCCATCTCATCTTTCAAGGCTGGGTCTTCACGCACGACTCCACCGAGGTCGGTCAGAGACTCGAAGAACTCGTCGAACGGGATCGCGGCCACTTGCATCACCTTGCCACGAATATGTACTCGTTGACCTTTCGGCGCTGCGCTGCTTCGTGGGTACCGAACGTATACACGTGGGGCACTGAATAGACGGTAACCTCGCTCTTCTCACCACGGAGCATGCGATAGAGTTCATGCTCGTCGGGGACGGAGTTGCTGCTGTATGAGAGTACGATGATACTCTTGCGGAAGCGGTTGAAGAGTTCACGCAGGGCGTGCCGGACCTTGGTCTTGTAGGCAAACGGGGTGAACCGCTTGGGGATTTTCTTGGTCTTGGTGTTCTGCATGATGGTCAGGCCCCTCCAATAAACGGAGAGACCCTCTAGAAAATGGTATCTCTTGATATAGTCAGCGTCATCTGACGGAGGGGCGTAAGGCGGATCGAAATAGACGAGGTCGTAGCCATCGGGGTCGAGGAGGAGCGCGTCCTGGCACATGACCCGATTTGCACGGCCATTATCGAACACGGCGGCATTGTATTCTGTTACAGCCTCCAAGAAGAGGTCCCGGAGTGGCATCCGTAGCTGGCGTCTGCCATCGTCGTAACGGAAGCTGGTAACTGTAAACACGCCCCGAGGCTGCTTGCGCGCAGCAGCGAGGCAGAGGGCTGCGATGGCAACGTCTCGCTTATAGGGGGGGAGGCCGTCGATGTGAGACCAGGCGGCATCGAGAAAAGCGAGGTCATCAGCGGGGAAGTACAGACCCTGAAACGTCTCCGATATGAAGTCGCGACCGTCAGCGGACGGCGACAGGATCAGCTCAAGGTCAGCCTCTGACAGAGTGACACCCGGGTTCTCAATGACCGCGCGCGCCACCGTCGCTGGCCAGTTGAGGAAATCATTGGCCGTGACCTGCTTGCCCATTTCCTTGAGCGCATAGGAAACGACACCGCTGCCACAAAAGGCATCGAGAGCGGTGTCGAAATGCAGGCCGTTAAAAACTTGGACCAGGTACGGTACAACCCGATACTTGCTCCCCATGTATCGCAGACGCGGGTAAGCTAATGTGCGCTGCAAGCTGATCCTGTATTCCGCGAGTGGTTCGGCCGCGAGCATGGTGGCCACGGAGATCACCCTCCTACATACAAATGTTCGCTCTGAGCGGGCCGAAATCCTTCCCCGTGGGATAAAGAGGTTTCGCAAGTGCACCGGCGTTCGGACGGTTGCGCAGGAGAGCTACCCCCAGAAGCTACATGGCCACTGTGCGGCGCCATAGGCGCCGTTCAGTGGCCAGAAACGATATACGTCAACGAACTACACGGAGAACCAAAATCCCGCCGATGATCGCGAACATCGTACCAGTGCCCAGGCGGAGGACGCGAACCGGGACGTGGCAGAGGAGGTTGTCGCCCGCCACCACGATGAGCAGATACGCGAAAACGGCCACTGGGAACTGCCCAGTTTTGTTACATCAGGCCAGTCGATCAAGATTGCAGATTTTCATATAGTTCGTCGACAGATCGTACGGCTTCATATGCTGCGCCGAAATGAACGTGAGGTTTCAGGGCACAGATTCGCTTGGCCCGTTGCTCTTGGGACAGGCTCGGGTCCATTTTTCGCACGTAAAGGGCCGTCGCCAATCGTTCGAGTTCTGCAACTCCCTTGTCGCCAAAGTACGTCGCGACAAGGCTAATCTCCCGATCATATTGTTCCGTCAAGTTCGCGAACCTCGCAGCCAACTTGCGCCCTGACTCAGAAGGATATAGGCTTGGCCCATATGGGTAAGGCCGCGGCCTTAACTCCAGCACTCCATCTGCACGAAGTGATGTGAGTTCATCTCGGAGTTCAAAAGAAAACGGGCCGTGTTTATAAAGCACAAATTCGTATCCCAACGAGACTCCAAACATCTCTTGCAGAAAATATGTAGCCTTCTGAAGGTGGGTTTCTCCGCACCAGCTACCGTGCTTGATAAGCTTCTCAGCCAGAGTGGCCAACAGAGCCGCTCGCTCCAGCCTTCTCATTCCGCCTCCCCCTCGTATGGAAACTGTATGAGCTTCTCTCGGTTGTTTCGTAACCAACGTTCAGCTTCCACGAGCTTGTCTGGATCAACGAAAACGTAGTCAATAGCATATACGGGCAGACCCCGTAGCACCGGTGACAGTGAGAAAGCTGACACAATCATGTTCGGGTAGATTAGTACCGGAAAGTCAGGTGCACTACCCTTTTGTGTGTATTGATCATGTCGGACCGCATTCGAACCAAATTCCTTGACAGCCGCAGAATACACAGCCCTACCGGCTTCAGGGTTGATTTCAACGTCCCCTGGATGACGGCGGTACAACACCCTAAAGTGTTTCCGCTGTACAATTCGCATCGCAGGATCATGACCAGGCGCCTGTGCGTCCTCGGCTGCCTTCCTAATGGCACTAATGACCTCGTTATCTGTCATGAGAAGATGTTGATCGAGATCTGTTGAAAACCTGCCATTAGGAAGCCATTCTCTAAGAAAATCCTTCAGATGTATGTCATAAATACGCCGCACCGGGTGCAGGTAGACCTGCGAGTACATAAAATACCTGGCAAGGAGTAGGGCCTCAGCTGACTGAAGGCCACCTTCTTCGACCCCCAGTGCTGGCTCAGGTATACCTGTTTGATCATCTGTCGGCGTCGAAGGGAGAAGTCGAAGGGTATCTATTAGGCGGAAATGATCGAATCGGCCGTATGCCACACCTGCATGATAAGAGTCTCTCAGTAGATAGTCCATCCGGTCTGCACCGAACGCATCGCCCACGATAATCTCAGACAGAATTGCCTCCCAGTTAGTGAACTGTTGCTCAGGGTATTTCCTTGGGCCGACTGCGATTTTCGCAACATCCTCAGCACGCAGAGGCGGAGTCATGTGTTGCCAGATTTCACGCATTTCTTCGCTGAGGATGAGCTCCTTGGTCAAGCGTTCGTGGTCCCACCCCCCAGGTAAGAGCTCCTTTTCAGCGGCGTGGGAGAAGGGAAGGTGCCCAATATCGTGGCACAGAGCCGCCATTCGTACCACTCTACGCCAATAGGGAAGCTGATGAGTTTGTGTTATTTCTGGCAGAATTTCCCTTATCTCGTCAGTTACATTAGCAGGATGGGTCACAACGTCAAAAATGCGACTTGCCAACTCCATTACGCCAAGAGAATGCTCAAACCTTCTGTGTGTAGCACCTGGGTAGACCAGGTATGACATTGCCAGTTGATGAATGTAGCGCAGTCGCTGAAACGGTCTAGAATCTAGCACTCTCCTTTCGTCTGAATCCAGACGTATGAAATTATGAATGGGATCGCGAATCTCGTGTGTTTGCTTCGCCAACACTGTCCCCCCTCTCCCATACATGCGTTCGCCGAACCCATAGAAAAACCTGCCGACGCTGCGGCAGATTTTGCTGTACATAAGGAGGTGCCGACTTTTGCCTTCTGACTACTGCGATACCAACGAAGTCACCTAATGGCACGGAGCACCAGCATCCCGCCAACAAACATGAACATCGTCCCGGTGGCGAGGCGGATGACGCGGACCGGAACGTGGCGAAGGAGGCTGTCGCCCGCCACCACGGCGAGGAGGGACGACGCGACCAGCGCCGCCGCGGCGCCCAGGAAGATCATGTGCGGGGCCTTGGAGCGAGCCGAGAGGGACATGACCATCAGTTGGGTCTTGTCGCCAAGTTCGGCGAGGAAGATAACGAGGAAGGTCGCGAGCGCGGACTTCCATTCCAATGCAGGCTCCCCCCTGTGCGCCCGTGGACGGGCTCATAGGAGGATATGGGGGGAGGGGCGGGGACATGTCAACCACTGCCCGCGGAAGCGCGCGGCGATGAGGGGATGAGGCGATTAGTGAGCAAGGATCACCAGCGTGGCCAGATTGTAGCTCTCATTCGCCCTCAGCCAGTCGGCCATTCGTTGCACCGTGTCTCCACCGTGCTGAACCTTGCGCGCCTCGCACTGCGCCACACGTACCGCCAGCTCGGGCGTGATCTCATGATGGATTCCGCTCAGACCGATCAACTGGAAAACGAACAGGGCGAAAGTCAACACAAGCCGCGCATACGAATCGAACGGTCCTGGTCTCAACGGCAGGCCGATTCGATAAGCCTCGTGTACGAGGTAGTTCTCCAGAATGTAGCTGTAAGACCGCTCGAACGACGCCCAGTAGTGCTCACGGAGACTTCTGACTCGTGCAGCCAGCTCGGCTACGGGCATCTTATCAACGTACTGAATGCCGGCGAGGAACTCGTCAACCAGTTGGCGCTGCCGTGGCAGCAAGGACCCGTGGTAGCCGGATATCAGCAGGGCTGTCAACATGGCCATCTGGAGCCGGTCATGCCTCTCATCGTATGACACGGGATGTTTCAGTGCTCCGCTGGCCGCAAGACGGGCAAATCGTTCTACGATGCCCAGAACATCTGCCTCTCGCCGATCTGTCCCCAGTCCTTCCAGTTCCCTACAAAGCAATCCAAGACCGATGAGTCTTTCGGAGACATTGTACCGGCGGTCCTGTAAGACTTGAATCGCAGGTAATCGCGCCGGCCAGAGGTCACCGTTCTGCTTAACCTCACCTATTAATTGCGCAAAAACGTCTGTCCATTTGTTGGACGGTATCATCAAACTCGATTCCATCAGGGTCCAAGAGGGCCAGCCGGGCAATTTCAGGGTACGACAGCGTTGTCGTCAGCTCCAAAACTCCGCCGAGACGTTTGTAACCACGTGGGTAGGTAGCGCAGACGTACGAGAGGGCTTGCGCTCCCATGTCCAGTTGAACGCCGCAGAAACCCTCTTCTGTGAGAAATGGACACTTTTTCTCGCTGCCCAGCTTGATGTAAGCCCACTGGGCTGGACTTGGATTCTCATGGTTTCGCACCAGGTGCTTCCGAAATGCCGACCTCCACTTGGGGAGGTTAACAGCCCGATAGGTGTGGTACGTGATTCTATCGATGTCCACCCGCCATCCCCGACAACACATGTCCTCGCAGTTGCAGGCAATGAACGAGAAGCGCCGCATGTAACTCGGGTCCAGCAGCCTCTGCATCAGCGAGCCCGTCGTACCCCCCATCGTGCCAGACTCCTTCCGCGTACCGCTTAGCTAGCAACGTATCGTGCAGAAACCTGGAAGCCCCCTATTCTTTCCGCGCAACGATGATGGTCACCCGGTCGGAAGCCGCCTGGCTATCACCGTAGCCGAAATAGACGAAGTTGCCGCCGGGGATGCCCCAGTTCTCCGTGAAGTAGCGCACTACGGCTCCGGCCCGGAGGGCGGCCAGTTCGAAGGCTTCGGCACTGCCAGCGTCCTGGGTCGTATCCGCGGTTCCGGTGACCATGATGGGCAGTTCGACGTCCGCCAACTTGGCGGCAATCTCATCCAACGTGGTGTACGCTTCGGGGCGAATCTGGTACTCGCCGGGGTTGAACAGTAAACTGCCGGCCACGCTGAGCACGATGCCGCGTTCTTCCAGGGCGACAGAGAGCAAGCCGCTCTTCACACCGGGCATGCCGCGGAAGACGTCGGCCACCTCCTGCATCGGGTCCACCGCCTCAGGCGGGGACGGCACCTGTTCCGGTGCGCTCTCCACGACAGCAGGCTCGGAAACCGGCTCTTCCTCCACTGGCGGGACCTCGACCTCCGTCACCGGTTCCGGCACCCATTCGGTTTCGGGCGCGATCTCCACGGGCTCCGCCGCGGGCGCCGCGATGAGGTACGCCGGCCAGTCGGGTACGTCTTCCAGACTCCGGAAGCGTTCAAGCGAAGTGATGGGCGCCTGGATATTGGACTGGCTTCGACCCGAGATCGCGAGGAAACCGCCTCCTGACGCACCGAGAACCTGGTTCAAGGAGCGAGCGAGGCGCTCATACTTCACCGTGTCGACGCGGGTGAAGGAGAACATGACCACAAACACGATGAACATGAGCGTCATGAAGTCAGCGTAGGAGACCATCCAGCGGTTGACGCCACTCGCCGGGCCGTGGCCCCCGCCCCCTCCGCCCTGCTCTTCCTGCGGTGGCTTCATCGTCCGGGCCATTCAGCTACGCCCCCTCCTGTGCGGGAGCGCCCGCGGCGGAACGCGCACGGCTGCCGCCGGAGTTGGGCAGGTAGATCGACAGCTTCTCCCGCAAGTTTCGGGGGTTTTCTCCGGCCTGAATGCCTTCGATCCCCACGATGATCATCTGGTTGAAATGCCGCTCCTGCTTCGCAATCGACTTAATCTTGGAGCCCATGGGCAGAAAGAAGAGGTTCGCCGAACCGAGGCCGTAGAGAGTCGCCAGGAAGGCGACCGCGATGGAGGGGCCGAGGTTATCCACGTCGCTCAGGTTGCCCATGATGGTGACCAGGGCCATGACGGTGCCCATGATGCCGAGGGTGGGCGCGTAGCCCCCTGCGGTCTCAAAGACCCCGGCGCTCCGGTTGATCTGGTTCACCTGCTCCTCGCTGAGCGCCTCCATCACCTCGACCACCTGCTCCGGATCTGCGCCGTCCACGGCCATGGTGAGCCCCCGCTTCACCACGGGGTTCACGGCCTGTTCGGCGTCCTCCTGCAGCGAGAGCAGACCGTTGCGGCGGGCCTTCTCGGCCAGGCCGACGAGGAAGTCGATCATCCCCTGGTAGTCGCGCTTCGGCGGCGAGAAGGCCATCTTCAGACCCCGGGGAACCTCCTTCAGGTCCTCGGTCGAATGGGAGATGATCGTGGCGCCGATGGAGCCGCCGATGACGATCAGGGCGGCGCTCTTGCCGAGCAGTGAGCCCAGGGTCACATCCTCCAGGTATGCGCCGATGCCGATGGCGAATATCGCGAACAGCAACCCGCCGATCGTTGCGAGGTCCAAGAGACTCCCTCCTCAGTGCCCGCTTGCTGCAAAGGCGCCGTCCCCCCGTCCGGGGGGACGGCGTCCCCGGTGTGCGCTATAGCGGCGCTTACCGCAGCAGCGACAGGATGGACTGGGTGGACATGTTGGCCTGGGCCAGCATCGCGGTTGAGGCCTGCTGCAGGATCTGGTACTTGGTGAAGGTGGCCATCTCCTGCGCCATGTCGACGTCGCGGATGCGGCTCTCGGCGGCGGTCAGGTTCTCGGACTGGATGCGCAGCGTCTGGATCGCGCTCTCGAGCCGGTTCTGATAGGAGCCGAGGGTAGCGCGAGCCCCGCTGATGGTCTCCAGGGCCTTGTCGAGCGACGTGATGGCCGAGCGTGCATTCTCAGCCGTATCGATGCTCAGGACATCGATTCCCAGGGCAGTGGCGTCCAGCGCTTCCATGTTGACGGTAAGCTTGTCGTGCCCACCAGCGCCGACACCGGCCTGCAGCTCAATCATACGAGTGCCCGCGACCGTGATGGTGATGGAGCCCACCTCATCACCCGCATTCAGGTCGGTGGCATCGAAGTTGGAGGCATCAAAGATTGCACCCTGAACAACGTTGCCGTCAGCGTCCTCGATCTGGAACTGGTGGTTGCCACCAGCATCCGTCCCGAGGTAGACTACGGTGTACTCTCCGTCTGCGTACTCCTTCGTCTGGTCCAGGGTAATCGCAAGATGCCTGCCCTTCACGTCGTCGCTAGCGGTAACAAAGGCCGCCCTATTGAGCAGTCTCTGCTCGTTGAACGTAGTGGTCACCGCGGTGCGGGAGACCTCTTCCTGAAGCTGGGCGAACTCCTTCTGCAGCTGCCCGCGGTCTTCCGGGGTGAGCGTCCCGTTGGCCGCCTGAACCGCCAGCTCACGCATGCGCTGCACCATGTTCTGAATCTGGGTAGCGCCGCCCTCAGCGGTCTGGATCAACGAGATGCCGTCCTGCGCGTTGCGTACGGCCATGTTCAGACCCCGGATCTGGGCCCGCATCTTCTCGGAAACCGCCAGGCCGGCGGCGTCGTCGGCCGCCCGGTTCACCCGATAACCCGAGGAGAGCTTCTCCAGGGACTTGGTCATGGCCTCGTTGTTGACGGTCAGGGCCCGCCACGCATTCAGCGCGGCCATGTTCGTGTTGATACGCACGTCAGCAGCCTCCTTGCTTTCCCAAGCGTAGGTCTATCCGTAGACCCAAGAAACCTGGTTGACGTAACTACCGAAGAAGCGACAGGATGCTCTGAGTGGACATGTTGGCCTGGGCCAGCATGGCGGTCGACGCCTGCTGCAGGATCTGGTACTTGGTGAAGGTGGCCATCTCCTGCGCCATGTCGACGTCGCGGATGCGGCTCTCGGCGGCGGTCAGGTTCTCGGACTGGATGCGCAGCGTCTGGATCGCGCTCTCGAGCCGGTTCTGATAGGAGCCGAGGGTAGCGCGAGCCCCGCTGATGGTCTCCAGGGCCTTGTCGAGCGACGTGATGGCCGAGCGTGCATTCTCAGCCGTATCGATGCTCAGGACATCGATTCCCAGGGCAGTGGCGTCCAGCGCTTCCATGTTGACGGTAAGCTTGTCGTGCCCACCAGCGCCGACACCGGCCTGCAGCTCAATCATACGAGTGCCCGCGACCGTGATGGTGATGGAGCCCACCTCATCACCCGCATTCAGGTCGGTGGCATCGAAGTTGGAGGCATCAAAGATTGCACCCTGAACAACGTTGCCGTCAGCGTCCTCGATCTGGAACTGGTGGTTGCCACCAGCATCCGTCCCGAGGTAGACTACGGTGTACTCTCCGTCTGCGTACTCCTTCGTCTGGTCCAGGGTAATCGCAAGATGCCTGCCCTTCACGTCGTCGCTAGCGGTAACAAAGGCCGCCCTATTGAGCAGTCTCTGCTCGTTGAACGTAGTGGTCACCGCGGTGCGGGAGACCTCTTCCTGAAGCTGGGCGAACTCCTTCTGCAGCTGCCCGCGGTCTTCCGGGGTGAGCGTCCCGTTGGCCGCCTGAACCGCCAGCTCACGCATGCGCTGCACCATGTTCTGAATCTGGGTAGCGCCGCCCTCAGCGGTCTGGATCATCGAGATGCCGTCCTGCGCGTTGCGCACGGCCATGTTGAGGCCGCGGATCTGCGCCCGCATCTTCTCCGAGACCGCCAGGCCGGCGGCGTCGTCGGCCGCCCGGTTCACCCGGTAGCCCGAGGAAAGCTTCTCCAGGGACTTGGTCATCGCCTCGTTGTTGACCGTCAGCGCCCGCCACGCGTTCAGCGCGGCCATGTTGGTGTTGATACGCACGTTAAGTAGCCTCCCTGCTCTTATTGTGCTCTGCCCAGCCAGATGGGCGGCGTCATCCCTGCCGGCCGGTCCAGTTGCCCCCATCTGGTTGGACAATATATGAATGGGTATATGTTGACCTGGACTTAACGGTAACCTGACCTTTTCCTCTCCGGATCTCCCCGGATTTTGCGTTCTTCCGCCGAAAAGCTTCCGATTCCGCGTTCCTCAACCTATCGCCGCTGGTCGAGCAGGCGGCCCCGCCTGCCGGCGTCCATCACTTGGCGGGAACGGCGAGCAGTGGCCTTCACAGCCTCCACTTCCTGCAGACGCCGCCGCAGTTCGCCCATTGCCCTGTCCAAGGCGTCCTCCAGCGCCCTCTGCTGTGCCACCAGGGCCTCCAGCACGTCCCGCAGCGCCTCCTGGTCGCCCGGGCGAAACAGGGCGACGGCGGCCCGCACTGCCGCGTCCCGCCGGTCGACAAGTTGCTGGATGCGCTCCGCCGGTGCCTCGGCGGCCGGTGCGCGGAGAAGGTCGAGCAGCTCCGCCCCCGCGGCCAGGGCCTCGTCGTAGGCGGCCCTCAAATCCGCGTGCCTATCCACTGGCCCGAACCCCGCGCTGAGCGCGGACCTGCCGGGCCGCCTCGGCCCAGGCGCCAGCCATATCCCCCACGGTGGCGGAGACCTCCCGGAAGGCGTTGACGTCCCTGTGAATCAGTCCCTGGCTCAGGCGCCAGGACCAGTAGTCGTACAGCCGGGCCAGGTTCTGGGCGATCTCTCCTGCTTCGAAGTTGAGCGATGCGGAGAGTTCAGCAAAGATCTGCTGCGCCTTGCCAACGTTGTGGCTCACGCCGGCGTAGTCGTGCGCTTCGAGGGCCTGCGCCGCCCTGTCGATGAACCGCTGCGCCCCCTCGTACAGCAGGACGATCTGCTCCTCCGGCGTGACCGTGTTCACCTGGTACGACTTGTACTGGTTGAGTCCGTTCACTGTTTCACCCCCGGCCGCCTGCCTACTGCGACTGGAACATGCCGCCGAACAGTTGCATCATGAAGTAGTTGCCCTGGCTCTGCAGCTTCGCCATGACCTCTTCCATCTGCTGGAACTGCCGGCGCAGGGTCTGCTCGCGCAGCTCCAGTTGGTACTCGAGCCGCTCGATCGTCTCCGTGATTCGGTTGATCTGTTTGGTCAGGCTCTCATCCCGAACCTTGAACGGGCCCTCCTGGCTGTCCAGCAGCGTCTTGATATAGGCGTTCATCTCCGCGATCGGCCCGGTCTCGGCGTTGAACAGCTTGGCCACAGCCTCCGGGTCCCGTTCGATCGCAGCCTTGAGCTTCGTCTCGTCGACCACGATCTTGCCGTAGTCGGCCGAGCCGTAGGCCCCGTAGCCAATGCCCACCTGGCTGAGCATGTTCAGCGTTTCAGGCAGGCTTTCAACCTTCCTGGAGAGCAGATCGCGCAGGTTGAACTGGATGCTGCGCACGAGACTGTCGCCGTTGAGGATGCCTGCGGTCTTCTTCTCGCTGTCGTACGCGCTCAGCGTCTTCAGCTGATCCTGCAGCGTGTTGAGCGCAGACACCCAGTCCTTCACCGCCTGAACCACCTTGCCGGCGTCCATATCCACCGTGACCGTCACGGCCTCGGAACTGGGCTTCTTCACCGTGATGGTGATGCCCGGCAAGATATTGCTGAACGTGTTGGTAGAACTCGTGTAGGGTTTGGGATCGCCGTTCAGCTCGATCTCGGCGTCCTGTGCGGCAGAGATGGTGTGGCGGAACTCCCCTTCAGCATCGGCAACGAGTTCCAGATCCTGCAGCGTGGCGCCGCCGTCCAGCTGCGACAGCTGGATCCGGTGCGCCGCACCGGATTTGGTGCTCGTCAACACGATGCGGTACTGGTCGTTCCCCGCCGACACCACGTGGGCCGTGACACCGGCGTTGAGCCGGTTGATCTTGGCTGCCAGGGTGCTGAGCGTATCCTCCGCCTCGACCTCGATCACGTTGGCCGGATCATCCCCGATCTGGAACCTGCCGGCGGACAACGTGTCTTCCAGGCCCATTGCCCTGCTCGCGACCATATGGCTCTGAGCCAGCTTGTTCACCTTGATCGTGTAGCTGGTCTGGGCAGCCCCCGGCTCGGCAGTAACCGAGAGGACGGAGTCGTCGCTCACCGTCACCTTGCGGGACCGGAAAATCGTGGGGAGGCGCAGCGGATCCAGCTTGTCCTGGACCTTCTGGATCAAGGAGCGCACGTCGCGCCACGCCTTCTGCTTCTGCTGCAGCTCGACCTGCTGGTTCTCCTGCCGGTAGATACGGGTCCGCTCCAGTTCCATCAATGCGGAGATGAGCGTCTCGGTATCGGTGCCGGAGATGAGCCCGCCGAGTCGCATGCTGCTCACCCGACCACCCCCTTACACCTTCTCGTCGATCAGGAGCCCGAGGGAACGCTCCATCGACCGCAGCGCCTCCAGGAGCCGCTCCGGTGGGAACTCTGTCAGCACCTCGTCAGTGGTCTTGTCGATCACCCGGATGATGATCCGGTTCCCCTCGAACACCTTGAACTCCACGGCCTTGTTGAATAGCTCTGCCGCGGCGTTCATCTTCTCGGCCAGTCCTTCAGCCTCTTCCTTCGTAAGCGGCTGCGTCTTCGGCTGCTCCTCCTGCGCCTGCGGCTGCCCCGCGGCCACTTTCTCCTGCGGGGTCACCGGGCGCTCCGGCGCCGGGCGCGCAGCGCTGACGGGCGGTGTCACGTTCATCTCCGTACGCCCCCTCGGAAGGAGATTACCGGAACATGTAGTCCATCAGCGTCTTCGGCAGGGCCATGGCAAAGGCCGACAGCGCCACCTGGTAGGCCTGCTGGGCCTGCGTCATCTGCATCACCGCATCGGCGATATCGCCGCCGCTGATCTCCCCCAGCCGCTCCTCCACCGTGATCAAGCCGTCCCGGGAGTAGCCCTCGAACTGCTCCACCTGCTGGTAAGCCAGCCCCACCTCGGAGCGCCGGGCCAGCAGGACATCCGCGGCGTCCTTGACCTTGCCCAGGAGTTCGCCCGTTACCCGAGAGACGTTGCCCGCCCGGATCTCCGCCGCCGCCTCCGTCAGGGTGGCGATGATCCCATCCGGCAGCTGATCGCCGGGCACGTTGATCGTGACCTTGTACCCGGGGGCGATCTCCCGTTCGATCTTGTGGCTGCTGCCCTGATACGTCACGCCGCCTGCACCGTCGTCCACGAAGGGCACCTGATCTGTCGCCCATCCGGCGAAGAGATAGCGACCGCGGTGCTGGGCGTTCATCTCCCGCTTGATGGCATCCCGGAGCGCCTCGATCTGCAGGGCCAGATTCTGCTTGGCCGACGGCTCCTGGTTAGCCGGCGAGCCGAACTGGATCATCGTCTCCTGCGCCGCCTGCAGGTCCTCCGCCATGGCCGTCAGGCTCGTCTCGGCGATGGAGAGCCACTCCTTGGCGTCCGTGGCGGCTCGCTGCGCCCGCTCCAGCTTCACCTTCATCGCCGTGAGGTCGATGGCCTCGACCATCCGCTGCGGGTCGTCAGACGGGCGCTCCAGCGAGCGGCCGTATACCTTCTTCTGCGCCTTGGCGTACTGCGAACGGAGGTCGTCCAGTTCCCGCACGGCCGTGTTCAGCAACATCCAGTTGGTCACTCGCATGCGATCACCCCTACGACACCGCGTTGATCAGGGTCTCGAGCATCTCGTCCATGATATTCAACACTCGCGCCACCGCGGCATAGGCCTTCTGCTCCGCCGTCATCAGGGCCAGTTCCTCGTCGACGGAGACGCCCCACTTGGAGGAGCGCTGCTCCAGGCTCACCTGGATGTGTGCCTCGGCGATCTCGTTGTCCTCAATCGCCGCTTTCCCCCGGGAGCCGATGAGGCCCACGAGGTTGCGGTAGAGCGTCATCGGGCTCGTGCTCTTGTCCGCCACCGGCGGATCGGTGCCGGGGATGGGCTGGAGCCCGTTGGAGAGCTGGTAGATCTTGTCTGCGTTCACGCCGTCCGACTCCAGCACCGGCTTCGCTGAGGCCGCCGCGATCTTGCGCGGCTCCAGTTCCGGATGGACGTAGATCCCGCCGGGCACCTGGTCCTGGATCAGGAAAAAGTCCCCGCCCGGGTTGCCGTCGAGGTCATAGCCCTGCCGGTGCAGATCGTTGACGGCCCGGGCCACGTTCTTGGCCAGCTGGTCGATGGTGGTGATGACGTCCTGCAGGTCTCCGTCGCGCATCTCCAGCAGCGCCGGCAGCACGCCGTCGCCGGAGTAAGTCGGCACGTCCGACCCCTGCCACCGGACCTGCGGGCCGTTTTCTCCCTCCACGACCTCCAGCAGCCTCAGGCTGAGCCCGTCCACCGCCGGGACCGAGCCGATCATCAGCCGCACCGTGCCGTCGTCCAGGTAGACGGGCCGGGCACCGGTGAGGTTGGCCAGCTCATCGAGGACCCTGTCCCGCTGGTCCAACAGGTCGGCGGCCGACTCGGAGGAGCCCACCATGGCCGCAATGCGGCCGTTCAGGTTGTGCAGGTTCTGCAGAAGAGCGTTGATCTCCGTGACGGCCCCGGTGATGCGCTCGTTCACCTGGCCCCGGATCTGGGTCAGCTGCGTCATGGCCTCGTGGATGTGCTGCACGAAGCGCCGCCCGGCCTCGATGGCCTCGATGCGCAGCACCTCGTCGGCCGGGTCCTCCGACACCGCCTTGAACGCGTCGAAGAACTTCTCGATCGCCTTGCCGAGGCCGCCCTCAATGGGGTCGCCGAAGATGTCCTCCACCCGGGCCAGGATGTCGGCCCGGGTCGACGCGCGCCCCGCGCTGGCCTGCGCCCGGCGGTACTGGTCGTCCACGAACAGGTCCCGGTACCGCACCACCTGCGGCAGGCGGCCGAACGGATCCATCCGGTTCTCCAGGGTGCGGCGGGTGTAATTGGGGTCGTTGGCGTTGGCGATGTTCTGCAGGTAGATGTGCGTGGCCCACTGGGAGGTTTGCAGGGCCCGCGTCGCCGTGTAGAAACCAGAACTGATCCCGCGGATCACGGCCGCTCCCCCCTTACGTCTTCTTGTTCAGCATGCGGCCGCCGGCGCGCTTCCGCACGCTGGGCGGATAGCCGACGCTCTGCTGCTCGGGGCCGCCCAGCAGCAGGCGCATGAGGAAGTCCACCCGCTGGCTCTCCGACTCGAGCAGGCTCTGCAGCTTCCTCTTCTCCCGCACGAGCTCATCGTAGAGCGCCCGCATCTCCTCGGGCGAGCCGTCGATCTCGGCGCTCTCCAGGGCCGTCAGCAGCGCCTCCTGCTGCCGCGCCCCCTCGATGAGCCCCTGGTGGTCCCGCCGGATCACCCGCTCCACCTGGAGCCGGGTAAGGTCGATCATCTCCCGGAGCAGGGCCGACGCGCTCATTCGGCGATCACCCCCGCCCTCAGCAGCCGGTCGGCTAGGCGGTGCGGATCCACCTGGTACTCGCCCCGGGCAATCTGCTCCTTCAGCCGCGCCACCAGCTCCGCCCGCACCGCCGGCAGGGCGGAGAGCGCCGGCTGCAAGTCACTCACCCGCACCGTGCGGTCGGAGAGCGAGAGCTGATCGGGCGGCTGGGCACCTGACGATTCGGCGCTGCGCCGCACCCGGTCCCCGGGGCGCGCGAAACCGGGCCTCGGCACACCCGGCAGGCCCGCAATCTCTCGCCCGTCAATCTTCATGTGCGTCCCAACCCCCCCGATCTGATACTTCTTGCATGGCGCTGCGGGCGCCGAAAATTAAGGGAAACCGGGGCCGGTCTGCGCGTCTTAGGGCGCTCTCAGACCCGTTTTCGCTCCGTTGCACCCAAATTCAGCGGGGCGCTCGCCTGCCCCGCAGGTTCAGCATCAGCAACACTTCGCCCCGGGGCAGGCCCAGCGCCCCGGCGATCTCCACCGCGTCCTTGCCCTCGTCAGCCAGGCGCCAGGCCTCCTGCCGCAAGGCTTCGTACCGGTCGGCCGGGGAGGCCGCCTGCTGAAGCGGAACCGCCGCGGCCATCTCTTCCGGCTCCTCCGGCTGGGGCGGTTCTGCGGAGCCAGCTGCCTCTGGCGCGCTGGGGACTGGCCCCTTCCCGTCCGCCGGCGCATGCCGAGCTGTGGCCTCAGGGGATTGACTCACCATCGGCGTCCGGGCATCGCCGGGCGGTCGGAGCTCCGGCTGGGCCAGCCGCTGCAGCGCCTCGTACGCCCGCACGGCCGACTGGGGATGGACCGGCGGCTTCTCCGGCTGGATGCGGGCCCCCGGCTGCACCTGTGCCGGCGGCGGCACCGGGTACCGTGGCTGCTCAGGGGTTCCGGCCTCTGCATCCGTCCCCGACTGCGGGCCTGCCCCGCCCTGGGCGGGAACGGCCGACGACGACTGCGGCCGGGGCCCGGCCTGCAGCTGCCGGGCAGCCCTCTCTTCGAGCGCGGCGGCCATCTGCCGGAGCCGCTCCAACCGCTGGTCCACCTCGTCGAAGACCGCCTCGGCGTTCATGGCCACCTCCGCGGTGAGCCGCTCGAGGCGTGTGAGCTCCGCCATCACGCGCTGCTGACGTCTGTTCACCTGGTAGAACGCGTAGATCAGGGCCCCGATCACCGCCAGACCCAGCAGCAGGTATGCAACAGTTTCCATGCTTCGCCCCCTCATGCGCTCCGAGCGACAAAACGATCCGCCCCGGCCGTTCCAGACGCAGCCGGGCGGGCACAGTGCGAGTCACCGTTCACGACACCAGATCGCGCTTCAGCCGCGACAGCTTCCCCCGCAGCCGCAGGATCGCCTTGCTGTGCACCTGCGAGACCCGCGCCTGCGAGACCCCCAGCACCTCGCTGACCTCCTTCGCGATCAGCCCCTCCTGGTAGATGAGCGAGATCACCAGTTGCTCCTGCTGCGAGAGCGAGGCGATGGCCCGGGCCAGCACCTCCCGCCGCTCGGCCAGTTCGCTCTCCCGCTCCGGGTCGACCGCCTCGTCGTCGGCCACCCGGTCGCCCAGGGCGGACTCGCCGTCATCCAGGGCCACCGACTCGTCCAGCGAGAGCACGGCGAGCGTACCGGCCTCCTGCAGCCGCCGCTCCACCTCTTCCACCGAGGTGCCCATGTGCGCCGCCAGTTCCTCGGCGGTGGGCTCGCGGCCGTAGAGCCCCATCAGTTCGTCGCGCGCCTTCTCCAGCTGCCGCACCCGCCGGCGCAGGGCGGGGGCCCACTGCATCGCCCGGAGCCCCTCCAGACAGGCACCCCGGATCCACGGAATGGCGAAGGTTTCGAACCGTACCCCCCGCTCCGGCTCGTAACGGGCGATGGCCTCGAGCAGCCCGAAACAGCCGTGGCCCTCCACATCGGCCTGGTCCACGTGCTCGGGCAGGCCCACCATCAGCCGTCCCGCCACGTACCGCACCAGCCAGAGGTAACGTTGGGTCAGGGCGTCGCGCGCGGCCGTGTCGTGGAACCGGCGCCAGCGCTGCCACAGTTCCTGGTACTGCACGGTCACGGTGATTCCCCCTCTACAGGCTGCCGCCCCTGCGGGCGAAGAGGCCGGCGAGCCGGCTGAAGAACGAACCCGGCTCCGGCGGCCGCGGGGGCTCCTCGCCCACCAGGCGGCTCACCATGGCCACCACCGCCCGGGAGGCAGGGGCCCCGGGATAGCTCAACACGACAGGCACCTTGCGCCGGACCGCCTGCCACACGTGGGGGTCGCGCGGGATGGTCCCCACGTGGCGCACCTCGGCCCCCAGGAAGTTCCGCGCCGTGGTGACGATGCGGTCGGCCGCCCGCTCCGCGTCTTCCAGCCGCTCCGCCTGGTTGACGGCCAACCGGATCTTCACGCGGGGGTCGCGGGCCACCAGCGCCTTGATGATCGTGTAGGCGTCGGCCATCGCGGTGGGCTCCGGGGTGGTGACCACCAGCACCTGGTCGGCTGCCAGGGCAAACTCCAGCACCGCGTCGCCCAGCCCGGCCCCCGTGTCCAGCACCAGGTAGTCGGCCTCGTCCTGAAGCCGCTCCAGGGCCCGGAGGACGGGCTGCAGCTGACCCGCGCTCAGATTGCCCAGCTCCACCAGGCCGGAACCGCCGGCAATGAGCTTGAGGCCGGTAGCGGTCCGGTGGATCACCTGCGGCAGGTCCACCTCTCCCCGCAGGAAATGCCCCAGGTGGTACGGCGGCACCGTACCCAGCAGGATGTCAGCGTTGGCCAGGCCCAGGTCGACGTCCATGAGCAGCACTTCGCGGCCCGACTGCCTCAGCACCAGGGCAAGGTTCACCGCCAGGTTCGTCTTCCCGACCCCGCCCTTCCCGCTGGTCACCGCGATGACCTGGAAGCGCCGGCCGACCTGACCCGTCACCTGCCTCCGGTAGGCTGCGGCCAGTTCCCGCAGACGGCTGGCTTGGTCGATCATCGCGCTTACGCCCCCATGAAGAGTCTGGAGTAGTCGACGGCGTCGGCAGGCCGCAGATCATCGGGGACGGACTGGCCGTCGGTGATGTACGAGACCGGCAGGTCGCTCCGCAGGCGGATGTTCAGCAGGAGCCCGGGGGCGGAGGTCTCGTCCACCTTGGTGAACAGCAGGCGGTTGACGCCCAGGGGCAGGTAGCGCTCCAGCATGCGGTCGGCGTCGCGCGGGTTGGTGTTCAGCGCGAACACCAGGTGGATCTCGTCGGGCCGGGCTGCCGCCAGCAGCTCCTGCAGCTCGGCCATCCGCTCATCGTCCTTGTGGCTCCGGCCGCCGGTGTCGATGAGCACCAGGTCGGCGCCGGCGGTCTCCTCCAGGGCCTGGGCCACGTCGAGGGGGCGCTCCACCGTGTAGAGGGGGATGGAGAGGATGTCGGCGTAGGTGCGCAACTGGTCCACCGCCGCGATCCGGAAGGTGTCGGCAGTGATCAGCTCCACCTTCAGCCCCCGCTCCAGGGCGAAGTGCGCCGCCAGCTTGGCCAGCGTGGTGGTCTTGCCGACGCCGGTGGGACCGACCAGAGCCACCACACGGCGCTGGCCCGGCCCGGCCTGAATCGGGGCGCCGGGGCCCAGAAGCCGGAAGAGCTCGGCCCGCAGGAGCGCCCGGCCCTTGGTGGCGTGGGCGCCGACCTTGCGGCTGATGGAGAGCGCCAGCCCCTCCTCCACCCCCGCCTCCAGCAGCTGCTCGTACACCTTCCGGGCGTAACCCTTAAGCTCCATCAAAGCGGCCGGGTCCGGCCGGTTCTCCACCAGCCGGGTCACGGCCTGCTTCAGGTCGGCCATCTCGCGCCGCAGGGCCGCAAACTCGGGGGCCAGCGGAACGCCCGCGGCCGCCGGCGCGGCCTGCGCCGCAGGGGCCGGAACCGCCGCGGCGCGGGGGGACGACGCAGCCGGGGAGGCCGCAACAGCCACGGGACGGGCAGGATCGGCCGGTGCGGGTGCAGCCGGCGGACGGGCCGCCGCCGGTTTCGCCGCCCGCGGCGGGGCGGGCCGCTCGTCCGCGGCGACGGTAAGTTCCGTCATCTCCTTGCCAAAGAGGCCGAAAATGCCGCCCACCCGCACCTTGCGGCTGTCGACGATCACCGCGTCGGTGCCCAGCTCGTTCTTGGCCAGGATCAAGGCCTCCGCATAGGTGGGCGCCACGTACTTCTTCACCTGCATCATGCACGTATCACCCCGACCGACTCGATCTCAAGCTTCGGATCCAGCTCCGCGTAGGAGAGCACGATGAGGCGCGGGTACGTGTGCTGTGCGATGCGCCGGATCACCGGGCGCAGGGCAGGCGAGCAGACCAGGACGGGGACATCGCCCCGCTGGGCCATCGCCTGTGCCTCCTTTGCGATGCCGTTGATGACGGCCTGGGCCAGGTCCGGATCCAGGGCGGGCCCGGGGCCCCGCTTCTCGGCGGCGGCCATGAGCCGCTGCTCCACGTCGGGCGCCAGGGTGATGGCCTTGATGACCGGTCCCAGTTCGAAGTGGTGCACAATGACCCGCCCCAGGGCCACCCGCACCTTCTCGGTGAGCTGCTCGGGGTCCTTGGTCACCGGCGCCCAGTCCGCCAGGGCCTCGAAGATCAGCACCAGGTCTCGGATGGGCACGCCCTCGGCCAGCAGGTTCTGCAGGACCTTCTGAATCTCGCCCAGCGAGAGCAGCCGCGGGGTAAGCTCCTCCACCAGGGCCGGGTGGGTCTCCTTCAGGGAGTCCACCATGGTCTTGACCTCCTGGCGGCCCAGCAACTGCGCCGCGTTCTCCTTGATCACCTCGGTGAGGTGAGCCACCAGCACCGAGCCCGGGTCGACCACGGTGTAGCCGATCAGCTCGGCCCGCTGCTTGTCTGCAGGGGAAATCCAGAGCGCCTGGAGGCCGAAGGCCGGCTCCACGGTGGGCTGGCCGGGCACCGTCTCGTCGAGGCCGCCGGGGTCCATCGCCAGGTAGCGGTCGGGCTGCAGCTCGTAGGAGCCCACCTCGATGCCCCGCAGCTTGATGACGTACTGGTACGGCCCCAGGGCCAGGTTGTCCCGCACCCGGATGTAGGGAAGCAGGAGCCCCAGGTTGGCCGCCACCTGCTTGCGCACCGCCACCACCCGGTCCAGCAGGTCGCCGCCGCGGGCCGGGTCGGCCATCGGCACCAGAGCGTAGCCCAGCTCCACCTCCAGCGGGTCCACGGGCGTGAGCTGCACCTTGGTCTCGGGCAGGGCCTCGTTGGTGATGGGCAGGGGCTCGGGCTCGGGCACCTCGGCGGCCGCCCGCGCCGTCTGGTAGCGGAGGCTGAGGGCCGCCGTGCCCAGGATGACCAGGCCGATCAGGAAGAAGGGCACCGTGGGCATGCCCGGGATGAAGCCCAGCAGGATCAGGAGGCCGCCCGCCAGCATCAGCAGCTTGGGGTCGCCGCCCAGCTGGCGGGTGAGCTCGATCCCGAGGCTGGACTCGCCGGCCGCGCGGGTGACCAGGATGCCCGTCGCGGTGGAGACCAGCAGCGCCGGGATCTGGGTCACCAGGCCGTCGCCCACGGTGCGGAGCGAGTAGTGTGACCAGGCCTCGTTGAAACTCATGCCCTGCTGGAGCATGCCGACGATGAAGCCGCCCAGCAGGTTGATGAAAACGATGAGCAGGCCGGCGATGGCGTCGCCCTTGATGAACTTGGTGGCGCCGTCCATCGCACCGTAGAAATCGGCTTCCCGCTCAATCTCCCGCCGGCGGGCCCGGGCCTCCGCCTCGGTGATGAGCCCGGCGTTCAGGTCGGCGTCGATCGACATCTGCTTGCCGGGCATCGCATCGAGGGTGAAGCGGGCAGCCACTTCGGAGACCCGCTCGGCGCCCTTCGTGATGACGACGAACTGAACGATGACGAGGATGAGGAAGACGATGAGTCCGACCACCGTGTTGCCGCCGACGACGAACTCGCCGAAGCGACGGATGACCTCGCCCGCCTCGCCGGTGGTGAGCAGCAGGCGGGTGGTGGAGACGTTGAGCGAGATGCGGAAGAGGGTGGTGATGAGCAGCAGGGTGGGTAACGACGAGAACTGGAGGACCTCGTTGGTGAAGATGGAGACCAGCACGATCACCACGGCGACCGCCACGTTGAACGTGAGCAGGAGGTCGACCAGGAACTCGGGCAAGGGCACGATGAGCAGGGTGACCATGGCCACCATCGCGCCGGCCACGGCGACGTCGGCGAACCGGATCGACGGGGCGCCGCTCTGGTTGGTCACAGCTCTCTCACCTCGGTGTCAGACAGTTATCTCTCCTGGCCGGCCTGGCGGCTCTGCCGCCGCAGGTTATAGACGAAGGCCAGCACCTCGGCCACGGCCTGGTAGTATTCGGGTGGGATCAGCCGGCCGACCTCAACGTCGTAGTAGAGGCCCCGGGCCAGCGCACGGTTCTCCACCATGGGCACGTCGTGTGCCCGGGCGATCTTCTTGATCTCCTGCGCCAGCAGGTCGGCGCCCTTGGCCACCACCCGCGGCGCCGCGTCCTCGGCGGCGTTGTACTTGAGCGCCACGGCGAAGTGGGTCGGGTTGGTGACCACCACGTCGGCGTTGGGCACCTCCTTGAGGGCCCGGCGCCGCATGGCCAGTTCCCGCATGCGCTGCCGCTGTCTCGACTTCAGCTCGGGGGCACCCTCCTGCTCCCGGTACTCCTGCTTGACCTCCTGCTTGGTCATGCGCAGCGACCGGCGGAACTCCCAATACTGGTAGGCGTAGTCGAGGATACCGACCGCCAGGAAGGCGATGCCCACGGCCAGCATCACGTCCAGGAGCATGTCGGCCACGGCCGCCACGCCGGCCGGGACGTTCTGGGCCATCAGGTTCGGAAACTGGGGCACCAGGTCGAGCACCTTCCGGTAGGCGATGTAGCCGATGGCCACGGCCTTGATCAGGCCCTTGAGCACCTCGGTCAGCGTCCGCAGCGAGAAGATGCGGGTGAGACCGGTGATGGGATTCAGCGTCTGGAACCGGGGCACCAGGGCCCGCAGGGTGAAGATGAACTGGGTCTGCAGGGCTCCCACCACCACGCCGATGGCTATGAGCGCCAGCGTGATGGGGAGCACTGTCCTCAGCAGCACCAGGGACCAGTCCAGCAGGAGCGCGCCGGTGCTCTCCGGTGTGAGCTCGGCGGGGCTCAGGTTCTCGAATGCGCCCGTCATGCCGCCGGCCACCTGGGCCACGGCAGAGGCGCCCAGCCCCCGCAGGGCCAGCGTGGCGGCCACGAGCCCGATTCCGGCCACCAGGTCGTGCGACCGGGCGACCCGGCCCTCCTCCCGGGCCTTGGTGAGCCTTCGTGGCGTTGGCTCCTCGGTGCGCTCGGCGAAGAGCTGCAGGTCCATGGCCTATCCCCCCGTCCCCGCCCGCATCAGGTCGAGCACGCGCAGCGTCTCGGTGTAGCCCGCCTCGAACAGGGCGGCCAGCGGCCGGGCGTAAAAGGGCAGCAGGAGCACGAGCAGAAGCAGCCCCACAAACGTCTTGGTGCCCAGGCCGATGGCGAAGATGTTGAGCTGCGCCACCGCCCGGTTGAGCACCGCGAACGCCACCATGGTGAGCAGCATCGCCCCCAGGAAGGGCAGGATCAGCTGGATGGCCAGGGCCAACAGCTGGCCGAAGAGCTTCGCCACGTAGAGCCCGGTGACGGAGGCCTCCACGGGCCCGCCGGGCGGCAGCAGGACGTAGCTCTGTGCCAGCGCCCGGATGAGCCAGTGGTGGCCGTCGATGCCCAGGAAGAACACCAGGGCGGTGGTCTGGAACAGGTTGCCCAGCACCGTGGCCCCCTGGCCGGTGAGCGGGTCGAAGAGGCCGGCGAGGGCGAAGCCCATCTCCATGTCGATTGCGGCCCCGGCGATCTGCATCACGCTCACCACCAGCAGGCAGAGGAAGCCGATGACCAGCCCCACCAGCAGTTCCAGGAGCGCCGTGAGGAGGAGGTGCGCACCCTGGGTGTGCTCCGGGGCCACCTGGATCGCGGGGATCAGAAAGAAGCCGAGTACGAAGGAGAGCGCGACCCGGAGCTGAAACGGCACGAACCGCAGCGAGAAAACGGGTGCGGCGGTGAAAATGCCCATCGCCCGGGAGGCGCCCAGAAGCAGCGCCGTGAGCTGCGCGTAGAGCGTTTCCATGGGCCGTCAGCGCACCATCTCGGGCAGCAATGCGATCATGCGCCGGGCGAAGTCCATCAGCGTTGTCAGCATCCAGGGGCCGAAGAAGATCAGGCCCGCCAGAGCCGCCAGGAGCTTGGGCACGAACTGGAGCGACGCCTCGTTCACCTGCGTGGTCGCCTGGAACAGTGAGACGAGCAGGCCCACCAGCAGACCCAGCCCGATGACAGGCGCCGCCACGTAGAGGGCGGTGCGCACCGCCTCCTGGGCGATGTCAAGGGCAAATTCCGGCGTCAACGGCGCTCGCCCCCTTTATCCGACAAAGCTCTCCACCAGAGACTCCACCACCAGGTGCCATCCGTCGACCAGCACGAAGAGCAGCACCTTGAAGGGCAGCGAGATCAGGGTCGGCGGCACCATCATCATGCCGAGGGACATCATGAGGCTGGCGACGATCAGGTCGATGATGATGAAGGGCACGTAGATGAGGAAGCCCATGGTGAAGGCGGTCTTGAGTTCGCTGAGGGCGAAGGCGGGCACCACGGTGAGGAAGTGGACGTCCTCCGGCCCGTCGGGCGCCTCCTCGCCGCTCACCTCCAGCATCAGCCCCAGGTCTGCCTCCCGCGTCTGCTTCAGCATGAACGCCTTCAGCGGCAGCGCGCCCCGCTCGATGGCCTCCACCTGGTCGATCTCCCCGGCCAGGTACGGCTGGATGGCCGTCCGGTTGATCTCGGTGAAGGTGGGCATCATCACCGCGGCGGTAAGAAACAGCGCCAGCCCGATGAGCACCTGGTTCGGAGGCGTCTGCTGCAGCCCCAGCGCACTGCGGATGAAGCTGAAGACGACGATGATGCGCGTGAAGGAGGTGCACAGGATGATGATGGACGGGGCCAGCGTCAGCACCGTGAGCAGCAGGAGCAGCTGCATCGTCTGCAGCCCCTCCTGGGGCGTTTCCGCCGGCCGCACAAAGTCAAAGCTGGGAATCGCGATCTGCTGGGCGGAGGCCGCCGGCGCCGCCAGGAGCAGCAGCGCCGCCACCGTCAGGGAGAGGCGAAGGACGCGCCTACTCCTCATGGCTTCCTTCCCCCTTGCGCTTCAGGAGGCTGCGCATGCGGTCGAGGTTCGCCCGCACCGCCCCCTCGATGCCCGCCAGGCTCTCGGGCGAGGCTCCCCGCTCCAGTGGCGGCTCCGCCGTCCACTCGGCCACCAGCGCCGGGTCATCGAAGCGCTGGAGCAGCTGAATCGACCCATCGGTTGCGCCCAGGAGCAGGACCTCCTGCCCCACCTGCACCAGGAGCAGGTACCGGTCCCGGCCTACGGCGAGCCCCTCCAGCACCCGCATGCGCCGACCCCGGCTGAACTGGAACTGCCACCGGGCCAGCCAGCGCACGGCCACGAGGGCCAGAACGATCACCAGGATGGCGCCCACGAGCAGGCGGAGCAGCAGCGCCGCGCCCTCGTTCATCGGCCCTGGCTCCCCTCGGGGTTGACCAGTTCGGTGATGCGCACGCCGTAGTTCTCGCCGATCACCACGACCTCGCCGCGCGCCACCAGCTGGCCGTTCACGAGAATATCCACCGCCTCACCGGCGTGCTTGTCCAGCTCCAGCACCGAGCCCGGCCCGAGCTCCAGGATCTCCCTGAGACTCCTGCGGGTCTGGCCGAGCTCGGCCGTGAGCTCCAACTCCACGTCGGCGAGGAGTCCCAGGGGCGACGGGTCGCCGGTCGCCTCCCCGCCGGGGTTGAGCTGGGGGAACGCGGCCGCCTGGGGCTGCCGCTTTTCCTGCCCGGCCGAGGCGAAGAGGGCGGCGATCTCCTCTTGAGTGAGTCCTTGCTTGGCCATCGGTCGCCCCTCCCTCGCTACTGAATGAACATGTCGGTCACGTATACCTTCGTCACATGGCCCGGCAGGGCGTGGCCCAGCGCTTCCTGGACGGTCTGCGCGAGCCGGTCCTTGCCATCGCTGCCGATGAGGTCCTTGGACGTGAGCCCGCGGACCTGGGTGAGCACTGCGTCGCGCACCAGCGGCTCGTTCTCCTCGACAATCGCCTCAGACTCGGTGCTGCGGAGCCCCAGCGCCACGCTGAACTGGATGTACCGGATGCGGTCGGTATCGGCCAGATTGGTCACAAACTCGTTCAGTTCGTAGTACGCGGCCTCGGTGGCCGGCCGCCCCGTCGACACGGTGGCGGTTTCCTCGGCGCCGACGGCCCCGCCCGTCTGCGGCATGAAGAGGAAGACGTAGGCGGCGAGGCCAGCCACGCCAACCGCGAGGATCACCACGGCGGCCACGAGCGCTGTGATCAGCCCTCGGTTCATGAGCTATCCCCTTTTACGCGTAATCAGGAGCTGCCTTCATTACCGCTTGAGGTTGATGATCTCCTGGAGCATGTCGTCTGCGGTGCTCACCAGTCTCGCCGAGGCCTGGTAGCCCCGCTGGGTCAGGATCATCTCGGTGAACTGTTGCGCCAGATCCACGTTGGAGCCCTCGAGGTTGCCCGGCGCCAGGGTGCCGCGCCCGCCCGAGCCCGGGGTGCCAATCTGCGGGATGCCCGAGGCCGGCGACTCGGCGAAGGTGGAATTGCCTTCCTTCATCAGACCGGCGGGGTTGTTGAAGTTCGCCAGCGCAATCTGGGCGATCAGCCGCGAGTCGCCGTTGGTGTAGCGGCCGGTGATCTGGCCCAGCTCGTTCACGTAGACCGCCTCGAGCGTGCCCATCGGCCGGCCGTCCCGGCTGTCGATCTGCACCGTGGACCTGGAGACGCCAGGGCCGGCGCTCGCGTCGTACGCCTGGGTGAGCTGGCTGAAGTCCACCTTGATCCTGAGCGGGGCAGCCGCTCCGGACGGGTCCTCGATGACCAGCTCGGCCAGATACGAGCGGGGCTGGTTCTCGTTGATGATGAGCTTGCCCTCGGTGTCGAACCGGAGGAGCGTGCGGGGGCCGTCGTTCACCGTCTTGGCGGTCGTCCACCGCAGGCCCTGCGACGGGTCTTTCTTGTTCACCGGCTGGCTGTAGTCGTGCTGGTAATCGACGACCCACCCGTTGTCGTTCTTGGTGAACCGGAGGGCGATGTTGATTGGCCGGCCGAGGCTGTCGTAGGCCGTCATGGTGGTGATGTAGGTGTCGCCCACCTCGGCGGCCGCGTCCAGGTTCCCCTTGAAGGTGGCGTTCTGCGTGGCCTGCGGCAGCGAGACGTCGCCGCGGACCAGCTTGATGTCGGTCATGGTCGCCCGGTCCGTGCGGCCGATGTTCCCTTCGGCGTCGGCCATCCAGCCCTGCACCGTCATCCCCAGGGCAGGACAGAACAGGTAGCCCTCGGCGTTCCAGTCGAAGGCGCCGAGCCTGGTGTAGAGGATCTCGCCGTCGGCGCCCTTCACCACGAAGAGGCCGTCGCCCGAGATGGCCAGGTCCAGCGACCGACCTGTCATCTGGAAGGAACCCTGGTCGGTGATCAGGTCGGTGGAACCCACGGCCACGCCCAGGCCGATCTGCTGCGGATTGGTCAGCACCGAGCCCGAAGAGAGGGTCTGGTTGAACACGTCCGTGAAGGTCACGCGGCTGCTCTTGAAGCCCGTCGTGTTGACGTTGGCGATGTTGTTGCCGATCACGTCCATCCGCGTCTGGTGGCTGCGGATTCCGGAAACACCGGCGTAAAGGGAACGCATGCCCTACGACCTCCCCTTGTCACTCGTCGGCCCCGCTGGAGGGTGCCGCGACCTGGATCACCTGATCCAGCTTGATCTCCCGGCCGCCCAGGTTGAGCAGCGGCTCGCCGCTGACCAGGCGCACCGACCGGACCATCGCCTCGCTCAGCGTGCCGTCCTCGGCCTGATACTGGACCGCGGCGCCCACCAGGTTCAGTGCGAAGCTCATCCGGGCCCACCGGGCGTTCTCCGTCATCTGCTCCAGCGCCGTGAACTGCGCCAGCTGGGCGATGAACTCCTTGTCGTCCACCGGGTTCATCGGGTCCTGGTAGCGCAGCTGGGTCACCAGGAGGTTCAAGAAGGCCATCTTGTCCAGTTCGCTGGCCTGCTTGACGCTGGAGGTGGTACTGGTGGTGGCCCCGGTGGAACTCTGCGCGGCGCTGACTCCTTCCACACTCATGGCAAACGCCTCCTATGCCTTCGTGTCCAGTCGCCCGCCACGGGGGCCGGAGGGTCGCACCCGACCGATCGCCGGCGCCGGGGCCACCTCGGGCGACGCCGCCCGGCGGGCCGGCGGCTGCGTCCAACCGGCGGGCCCCTCCCACAGGTCCTGCCGGGGCTGCCGCCCCTGGCCTGTGGCCACCTCAAAGTCGGCGAGCACGTAGCCGGCCTCGGCGAGGCTCTGGCGCAGCTGGTCGCCACGGCTCTCCAGGTCCTGGCGGGCGTCGGCCGTCGCCACCTCCATGGCGGCGTGGACCTCCCGCCCGCTCAGGTGCAGCTGCAGCCGCACCTCGCCCAGGTGCTCCGGGTGCAGCCGCAGGGTGAGGCGGTACTGGCCGTCCGGCAGTTCGGGCACGGCCCGGGTCAGCTCCTCCACCACCTGCTGCACCTGCAGGCTCCGGGCGGTCAGTCGGTCGAGCCCCCGCGGGGCCTCGGCCGTGTCCGGCACTTCGGGCGCCTGGACGGGGGTTGCCTCGGGCGCAGGTCCCGTCACCGGTTCCGGCTGAACACCGCCGTCGTCGGTGACCGCTGCCGTACGCCCTGCGGCGTCGGCCTCCGGCGACTGCCCGGCGTCTTGCTCGGCCGGTGCTTCCGGTTCGGCACTGCGAACAGGTGCCGTGCCGGGCGCTTCAATGCTCGGAGTGACCGGCTCCTCCGCTGTCGCAGCGGGCTCCGGCGCGAGGGAAGGCTCCCCATCCGCCTGCTCGGGCTCGGCCACCGGCGACGGGGCTGGCGCCGATTCCAGCCGCACCGCCGGCATGTCCTGCGGAAGCCGCCCGGCCCCGTCCGCCCCGGCCTCGCCCGGATCACCAGTGGGGGCCGGAGACCCCTCCGGGCCGGCGACCACCAACTCGGTCAGGGCGGGCCCATCCGGCAGGGCGAAGGCGGCAAAGTCCGTCGTCACGGGCGACCCGGCTGCGCCCGGCTGCTGTTCCGGGAAGGAACCGTCCAGGGGCACTCCCTCCGCGGGCCCCTGGCCGGCGGGAGTCGCCCCTCCGGGCACCGCAGCGACCAGCGGCATCAGCCACGGGAACCCGCCTGCCAGGGGCTCAGCGGCACCCACGGCCGGCTCCGCTGCCGGCGCCGCACCCGTGCCCGGACCGGTCGTCGGAGGCGCCAGGGCCGCCAGCAGCGCTGCGAACACGCCGTCTGCCTGGGTCGCCTCATCCTTGCGCCCGCTCCCGCGGCCTGCGCCGGCCCGCTCCAGGGGCGCTCCGCCAGGGATCACAACTGGTGCTGTCACGGCACCCCCTCCTCTGCGTAGGCTTCCAGCAGCGCCGCCGCCCTCCCGGCCTCCATGTGGGCCAGGATCGTCGCTGCCTCGTCGGTAGTCATCAGCCGCAGAATCGCAACCGCCGTCTCATTCTCCATCCCGGCCAGCAGCGGTGCGGCCCTGTAGGGGGGCATCTCGGCGAGCAGCCGGGCCGTGCGCTTCAGGGTGGTTCCCCGCTGCTCCGCCGTTCCCACTTCCTGGAGGCGCTGGCTCACCTCAGCCTCCCGCTCTGTCAGGGCCTCCTCCCGCTCCTCCAGCCGGCTCTGCAGCGCCGCAAGCTCGGCCTGCTGCCGGGCCAGCTCCACCGCCCGCTGCAGCTGCTCCGGGGTGGGCCCGGTCTGTGCCTCCCCGCCGGAGGGCTCTTGCTCTTCCGCCGGCGCCAGGCCGGGGATCAGATCAGGATGGTAGAAGAGGGCTACGGCGAGGCCGCCCGTCAGCAAGGCGAACAGGGTCAGGTAGAACGCGATGGAGGGCGGGCGTCTGGTGCGGTGCCGCACAGGGCTGGACCGCGCACGGGTGGGCCGCGGTCGCACGTGCGGCGTGGGCCGTCGGACCTCACCGGTTTCCTGAGCCGCCTCGACCTCCTGGTGGCGGCGCCTGACGAAGGGCCAGCGCCGCCGCTTCGGCTTCGGCCCGGGCTGCTGTTCCGCCGCCTCAGCGGGCACCTCCGCCGCGCGCCGGCGCCTGCCGAAGAGCCGCCGTCGCTTCTTGGGCGGAGCGGCTTCCGCTTCGGGCTTCGCCTCCGGCTGTACGGCCGGTTGCGGTGCCGCAGCACTCATCGCCAGCCACCTCCTTCACGCACCACGGTCAGCGCCATCTCATCCATCGCAGCCTGCTCGGCTGCCTCAACCGCCTGTCGGAACTCCTCGGCCTTGCGCTCCCGGAGGCGCTCCAACACCTTCTGGCGCCGTTCGGCCTCCGTGAGCTCCCGGCGCCGGCGGTCTTCCTCCTGCAGGGCCGCCGCCAGCCGCTCGGCCGCCAGCCGCTCCTGCGCCACCAGGGCCTCGTGCATCTCCGCAAGCTGGACCCACTCATTCACCGTCATGCGCCGCTGGCGCCGGGCGAGGAGCCGCTCGGCCGACGCCGCCCGCCGGTTCGACGCCACCTGCAGGTGGTGCGCGGCCACCTGCGCCGCCGCCCGGGCCCGGGCCAGGTTCTGGCGGGCGAGCTTCGTCTCCTGCTGCCGGATCTCCAGCAGCCGTTCCAGTCGAAAGCGGAAGCGCTTCATGGGTTATGCGCCCTCCCCGCAGAGCGCCGCCAGCCCTTGCAGCGCCTCCTCCATGGTGCTGGGTTCGTCGAAGGGCTGAATCAGGAAGCGCTTGATGCGGTCCATCTTGGCCAGCGCCTCGTCCACCAGGGCGTTGGTGCCCTTCTGGTAGGCGCCGATTTGAATCAGGTCCTCCGCCTCCCGGTAGGCGGCCAGCAACGCCCTGAGCCGCTGCGCCTGGGCCCGGTGCTCGGGGGTCGTCACGTCGGGCATCACGCGGCTCACGGACTGCAGCGGGTCGATCGCCGGGTAGTGGCCGGCGTTGGCCAGCTTTCGGGAGAGCACCACGTGGCCGTCCAGGATGGAGCGGACCGCATCGGCGATCGGCTCGTTCATGTCGTCGCCGTCCACCAGCACGGTGTAGACGCCGGTCACGCTCCCCTTCGGCCCGGTGCCCGAGCGCTCCAGCACCCGGGGCAGCATGGTGAAGACCGACGGGGTGTAGCCCCGGGTCGCCGGCGGCTCACCCACCGCCAGGCCGACCTCCCGCTGCGCCTGCGCCAGGCGCGTGACCGAGTCCATCATCAGGAGCACGTCGAGCCCTTCGGCATCGCGGAACCACTCGGCGATGGTGGTAGCCGTGAGGGCCGCCCGGATGCGGACCAGGGAGGGCTGCTCCGAGGTGGCCACCACCACGACGGAGCGCCTGAGCCCCTCTTCGCCGAGGTCCTTCTCGATGAACTCCCGCACCTCGCGGCCCCGCTCGCCCACCAGGGCGATCACGTTGCAGTCGGCCGACGTGGCCCGGGCCACCATGCCGAGCAGGGTCGACTTGCCCACGCCCGAGCCGGCGAAGATGCCGATGCGCTGGCCCATGCCCACTGTCGTGAGGGCGTCCAGGGCCCGCACACCGAGGGAGAGCGCTCTGTGGATCCGCTGGCGGGCCAGGGGATCCGGCGCGGGTCCTACCACCGGCCGCCTGCCGCAGTGCTCCAGCGGCCCCTTGTCGTCGATGGGGTTGCCCAGGCCGTCGATTACCCGGCCCAGGAGCCCTCGACCCACCGGCGCCATGAGCGGACCGCCGGTGGCCACCACCTCCCAGCCGGGCCGGAGGCCCTCGGTCTCGCCCAGGGGCATCAGCAGGAGCCGGCCCTCCCGGAAGCCCACCACCTCGGCCGGAACCGCCCGGCCGTCTCCCCGCAGCCAGCAGAGTTCATTCATCTTGGCCTTGGGGCCGGTGGACTCGATGATCAGCCCGGCCGCTCCGATGACCCGGCCGACCACCCTGAGCAGTTGCACCTGCGCCACCGCCTGCTTGAGCTCAGCCCACGGCATGGTGGCGGTCATCGCTCATTTCCCCCCAGGGCCGCCCGCATCGCGGCCTCCAGGCGCTCGGTCTGGTGCTCCAGGGTGCCGTCCACCTGCCCGACCGGTGACTGCACCAGGTAGCTGCCCCGCTGCAGCCCGGGGTCGGGCGTGAGCGTAAGGGCGCCTGCGCCCAGTTCCCGCTCCAGAGCGGAACGCTGGGCCTCGAGCAGCGGCAGGTCCTCGGGGTTCACCCGCACGGTGGCGGGCGAGTCCTTCACCAGGCGCAGCCCGGCCGCCACCATCTGGACCACGGCCTGAGGCTGGATGGCCAGGTGGCCCTGCACAAGGCGGGTAGCAGCGGCCACCGCCAGCTCCACCAGGGCCTCCTGCGACTGCTCCAGCCGCCGGGCCACCTCCTCCTCGGCCTGCTTCCGGGCCTCGGCCAGGATGCGCTGAGCCTCGGCGCGGGCGTCGGCCAGGGCGGCCTGTGCCTCCTTCTCGGCCTCCAGGCGCATCACCGACGCATCCTTCTCCGCCGCCTGCCGGATGGCGTCGGCCTGCAGCCTGGCGTTCTCCAGGGCCAGTTCGGCTTCGCGGCGGAGGGCCTCCGCCTCCACCTTCGCGGCCTCCAGACCTTCTTTCCGGCCCTGCTCGAAGCCCTCCTTCCGGGCCTCCACCTGCGCCCGCTCGGCCTCCTCGGCCGCCTCCTGGAGGATGCGGGCCGCCTCCAGCCGCACCTGGTCCAGATCGACCTTTGGCTGCGGCGGCTGCGCAGTCTCAGAAACCGCGGGTGACGGGGGCGCCGCGGGGGCTGGAGGTGAAGCCGGAGCCTGCGGCGGTGCCGCAGGGGTGGGCGGCACCGCAGCGGCGGGCTGGACCGGTTCGGGCTGGGTGCGGCGCGGCGGCGGGGTGGGCTTCAGTTTGGGCCACGCCGGGGGCTTCACCTCAACCCCGGGCGGGAGCTTGTTCGGTTTAAATGTACTCATCAGCGCCACCACCCCGGGCGATCTGGATCTCGCCGGCCTCCTCAAGCCGCCGGATCAAGGCCACGATGCGGGCCTGGGCCTCTTCCACGTCCCGGATGCGCACCGGGCCCAGGTACTCCACCGCTTCTCTCAGGGCCTCGCCGGTCCGCTTCGAGACGTTGTTCATGATCTTGCGCCAGACCTCTTCCTTGGCCGCCTTGAGGGCCAGCGGCAGGTCCTTGTTCATGTCGACCTCGCGCAGCACCCGCTGCACGGTACGGTCGTCCAGGTTGACGATGTCGTCGAAGAGGAACATCCGCTGGGAGATCTCGCTGGCCAGCTCCGGGTCGTCGGCCGAGAGCAGGCCCATGATGGACTTCTCGGTGGCCCGGTCCACCCGGTTGAGCACATCCACCGCCCAGTTGATGCCGCCCGCGGCGGTGGACTCCTGGGAGACCATGGCCGACGCCTTGCGCTCCAGAACCCGCTCGACCTCCCGCAGCATCTCGGGCGATGTGCGGTCGATGGTCGCCACCCGCCGGATGATGTCGGCCTGCCGCTCCGGCGGGAGGCCCAGCAACACCTGGGCCGCCTGGTCGGGGTCCAGGTGCGCCATGATCACCGCCACCGTCTGCGGGTGCTCGTTCTGCAGGAGCGAGGCCAGGTGGATGGGGTCGGTGTGGCGCACGGCGTCGAAGGGCCGCCGTCTCAGGTGCGAGGTGAGGCGTGTGAGAATGTCCCGTGCCTTCTCGGGCCCCAGCGCTTTTTCGAGCATGTCACGGGCATAATCGATGCCGCCCGTGCGAATATGTTTATCGGCCGTCGCGATGGCGATAAACTCGTTGAAAACCTCGTCGCGCACCTCGGGGGTCACCTTGCGGGACTGGGCGATCTCCACGGTGAGCATCTCGATCTCCTCGTCCCGCAGGTACTTCAGGATCTTGGCCGAGCGCTCGACGCCAATGTTGATGCAGAAGATCGCCGCCTTCTGGCGGCTGGTCAGCCGCTGATCCCGGTCAGGCAAGGGCTACACACCTCCCTTCAGCCACTGGCGGATCACCTCGGCGCAGGCCTCCGGGGCCTGCTCGATCAGGACGTCGATGTCGGCCAGAATGTCGTCTTCCATGAAATCCTCGGGACTGATGGGCTCTCTGGATGGGCGCCGCCTCCGCATGACCTCCTCGAACCTCTCGGCTGCCGTCGGCTCCGCAGGGGCGGGGGCAGCGGCCGCGGCCTGGGTTGCGGCCTCGGCGGCCGGCTGCCGCACGGGAGCCTGCGGTGCAGGGGCCTGCGGCGGCGGAGCCTCCTGCGCAGCCGCGACCTGTTCGACGGGCCGCCGCGGCTCGAGCCCCAGGGCCACATCCAGGGTGGTGCCGACCGCTGCTTCAGGGGACGGCAGGCCGGGCAGGGCGTACTCCTGCTCCGCGCGCCGTCTGCGGGTGAGCAGGGCGGCAAGGATCAGCAGGAATGAGGCGATGCCCAGCGCCAGGGCCAGTGTTTGCGCGTCGATGAGCCGCGCGGGCTCCGCCTGCACCGGCGAAGCCACCGTCACATCGGAAGTTGGACTAAATGACATGGCCACCACGCTCACATCCGCCAGCTGGGCGCCCGTGGCGGCTGCCGCGAGCTGCCGAATCTGGTCAATCTGCGCCTGCGACAGGGTGTCGCGGTTGACGGTGATCGCGACGCTCACCCGCTTGATGGCCCCGGCCGGCGAGACCGTCACCTGGTTCTTCTCACCCACGTCGTACTTGGTCTCGCTCCGGCTGGAGTAGGACTCGCCGGACTCGGTGGTGGAAGCGGGCTCCTGGTAGATGGGCACGCTGGGAGCGGTGCTTCCCGCCGTGGTCGTGCCGGCCGCCGTACCCGCCGCGGCCGCGGGCTCGACGCTGGTGCCGCTGGTCTGGGAACCCGACCGCTCGGTCACCGTGGAGACCGGCACCCCTTGCCCGACGATGCGCTCCTCGGTGCGGGTGGTCTGATGCTCCAGTTCAACCGTTACCGAGGCGGCCACGTTGCCGGCGCCGAAGACCGGCTCCAGCACGCCCATCAACTTGGCCGTCAGCTCCTCTTCCCGCTGCCGCTGCTTGGCCAGCGCCTCGGGACTGAGGGTGGCGTCGTTGTCGTCCGCCGGGCGCAGTTCCCGGCCGGTGCTGTCGATCACCGTCACCCGGTCCGGTGAAAGCCCCTCGACCGAACTTGATACGAAATTCACGATTGCTTTGACGTTGTCGGGGTCAAGGGTACGGCCGGACTTGAGTTGCACCAGCACCGCGGCCGAGGGCTCCGCCTGGTCGCGAATGAAGACCGATTTTTCCGGGATGTTCAGATTCACTTTGGCATACTCGACATCCGCAATTCGCATGAGGGAGCGCGACAGTTCGCCTTCGATCGCCCGTTTGTAGTTGACCTGGCGGTCGAACTCGGTGGCCCCGAACTGCGGCTCGGCGAAAATCTCCAGTCCCACATGGCCAGTTGAGGGCAGGCCCGCCTGCGCCTTGGCCAGGTTGGCGGCACTGCGGTCCTGGGCGGGCACCATGATGGTCAGCCCGTCGCCGGTCACCCGGTACTGGACGTGCAACTCGTCCAGATGCTCCACCAGCGTGCTGACCTCCGTCGGGTCAGTGGCCCGGTAGAACACCTCCCAGTGCGGCCGCCGCAGGAACCACGTGACAGCCAGCGAGACGACCAGGGCCACGAGCAGGCCGATGGTGAGCCACCGCGCGGTGCGGCTCATGCCGCTCCAGGTACCCTTGAACCGCCTGACAAGATCGGAGCCCGCGCTAGACAAGTGGTTTCCCCCCGGTGAGGTTGGTGCTTGGCACTACGCTTGCTCTACACAGTCGTGCGCATGATCTCCTGATAAGCCTCGATGACCTTGTTCCGTACCTGGATGGCCAGGTTCAGGGTCAGGCTCGCCCGTTCGGAGGCGATCATGACCTGAGCGATGTCTTCCACCTCACCTGCGGCCAGCTTCAGCGCCATCTCGTTGGCGTTCCGCTGCTCCTGCTCCACCTGCCGGATGGCGGCGGCCAGGACGTCGCCAAAGGAGGTCTCCGCACGCTCTTCGTTACGGGTTTCTCGCACTGCCGTTGGCTCCAGCGAGAGCACGGCGTTCAGGCGCTGGATGTCCATCTCGGTTCCCCTCTCTCAGGTGGCTACCGGCCAATCTCCAGGGCCCGCATGGCCATGGACTTGGCTGCGTTCAGGGCCGTAAGGTTTGCTTCGTACATGCGCTGCGCAAGCATGAGGTCCGTGATCTCCTGCAGGAGATCCACGTTGGGAAGCCGCACGATCCCCGTTACCGGGTCGGCATCCGGATGCGTGGGGTCGAGGACCTCCTTGAAGGGGCTGGGGTCTTCCACGATCTCCCTCACCCGCACCCCGAGCCCCGGCTCGGCCGGACGGCCCGCCTCCCGGGCCAGGGCCTCGGCGAAGGTATTGGTCGTGTTGGGCCGCTCCTCCACCACCACGACGCGCCGGCGGTAGGGCCCGCCCTCGGCGGTGCGGGTGGTGCGGTAGTTGGCCAGGTTGTTCGCGATCACGTCCATGCGCAGGCGCTCGGCGGTGAGGGCCGAGGCGCTGGCCTCAAGAGCCTGGAACATCCGCATTCAGCTAGCCCCTCCCGTCTGTGATCACCAGGCGCAGCCGGTTGAAGTGGTCGGAGATCTGGCGCGTCAGGGCGCTGTACCAGATCTGATTGGCAGCCATCTTCACCGACTCCGCCTCGACGTCGACGTTGTTCCCGTCGCTGCGCCCGATGGAGTCCGTCTCCTGCACCACCACCGGCCGCACCTGATCGGGGCTCTGGCCGGCGGCGAGGGCGCGGGCCAGTTCGGTTTCGAAGTCCACCCGCGACCGCTTGAAGCCGGGGGTCATGGCGTTGGCCAGGTTGTGGGCCAGCACCTGCTGGCGCAGCGAGGCCGCGTTCAGCGCCTGCTCCACGACCCGGGCCGCAAGGTCACGCCCGATCATCTGCCATCATCCTCCTCGCCCCGCACTACACCTTTCCGATTTCGGTGACCGCCCGCTCCAGCGTCTCATCCTGAGCCCGCAGGGCCCTCTGGTTGACCTGGTAAGCCCGCAGGGTCACGATGAGGTCCGACATCTCCTTGGCCAGGTCCACGTTGGAGGCCTCCAGGTGCCGGGCATGCAGCCGGGTCTCGGCTGTGGCACCGTCCAGCGCCAGCCGCCCGACCGGCTGATCGCCCACCAGCACGGTGCCGTCCGCGGCGAAAGCGGGCTCCCCATCCGGCACCACCAGCGGTGCGCGACCACCTTCGGCGTCTTCCACCAGGAGCGGGTATCCCTCCACGGTGGTGATGGTGCCGTCCGCCATCCGCTGGAAGGCGCCGTTGCGGGTCCGATAGAGGCTGCCGTCAAGCCGCAGCGCCAGGAAGTAACCGGGGCCCTCGATGGCCAGGTCCAGGGGCCGACCCGTCTCGTAGATGTCGCCCTGCCGCTCGTCGACCACCACCTGGTCGACCCGGGCGCCGTTCCCCAGTATGCCGACGGGCTGGGGGCCGGCGTCGGTGGGATCCTCCATCCGGTGCAGGAGCATCTGGTCGAACTCGACGGACGTGGCGCTGGCCCGCTTGAAGCCTGTGGTGTTCATGTTTGCGATGTTGTCGGCCAGCACGTCCGTACGGAGTTGCTCCACCGCCATACCGGACCTGGAGGCTTCGATGCCCCGTATCATCCTGCCATCCCTCCCGTAGGGCTCTGTCCACCGGGCGCCTCCGCAACTTTCGGCAGGACCTCCCGGAGAGCCAGGTAGATCTTGATCTGACCGATCTCGGTGATGATCGGCACTGTGAGCATGTTGATCACCGTGGGCGCAAACCGCACGCCGGTTCCCCGCACGATGCGGGGCGGCGAGATGCGGCTGGGCCAGCCTGCGGATTCCAGCATGCCGGAGGCGTAACCGGTGATGAGGTTCGCCAGTTCGCCCAGAGCCGACTCGGCCATGGGGTCGGTGATCGGGTAGTCGGAACCGGTCATGGATCGGATGATGCCTTTCGCCATGGCGAGCTCCATGCCGTAGACCACGATGCCCTGGACCGAACCCATCACGCCGATCACCACGTTGACTGCGTGCAGAGTGACGATCGCCTTGCGCATCTGGGGCTTGTCGGCCACGACGCTCTTCATCCCGGCCTCCGACGCCAGAACCTTCAAGCCCGCATACACGAATGGGTTCAAGAACTCAGCTTTCATCGCTGCACCACTCTAGCCAAGTCAGAAAGCCCGGCGCGTGATCTGCACCGCCATGCGGCTGCCTACCACTCCGGGCCGACCGTGAAAGGCGAGTTTCGTCCCCACGAAGACCGGCAGTTCGGCCCCGACACGAGTATCCAGGCGGATGATGTCACCTACCTCCAGCGCCAAAAACTCCCCGAGCCGGATCCGGGCCGTGCCGAGCTGCGCGGTCAGCGACAGGGGTGCTTCCTGCACCGCCCGGCGAAGGCTCTCCTCCTCGGAAGGGCTCCTGAGCTTGGCATCAGCCAGCCAGGACTGCGGCGAAAGGCGCGAGAGAACGGGCTCCACGGTGGAGTAGGGGTAGGCGTAGGTCATGTGACCGAGGTGCTCTCCGATCTCCACCGCAAGCGTGATCGCCGCCACCGCCTCGGTGGGTCCGCCGGTCTGGATAAAGACGGGATTGGTGTCCACCGCTTCGATGCTGGGATCGAGGTCGGCCACGTTCCGCCAGGCCTCTTTCATGGGGCCGAAGGTATCCCGCACCACCCGCTGGATGATGCCCAGTTCGATCTCCGTCAGTTCCCGCTGCGGCTGCTCGTCGCTGCCGGGACCCCCGAAGACGCGCTCCACGATCGCGAACGCGACGTTCGGGCTGATCTCCAGCAGGCAGATCCCCGGCAGGGGGTTGAGCTTGAACGACAGGGCGACAGTGGGATTGGGCATCAGCTGGGTGAACTCGGAATACGTAAACTGATTGGTGGCGCGCACGTTGATCTGAACCCAGGTGCGCAACCCGGCGGACAGGTAGGACTGGAGCAACCGGGCCAGGTTCTCGTGGACCAGCACCAGCGTCCTGATGAGATCTTTGTTGAACTTGCTCGGACGGCGAAAATCGTATGTACGAATGTTCGTCTCCGAGGCCATTATCAATGCGTCAATTTCTGCCTGGCTCAGTAGACTCTCCATGGTCGCAATGCCTCCCTGGCCGGATGACCTGCGGGTTGTCCCTCCCCGCCATCGGCATGCAATTCATTTTCCCATACAACTTCGATAACTACGCCTTTAGTCCCTGCTAATAATAAGCCATGAGAGTGAGTCTGTTCTGCAGACGCGAAAAGCACCCTCAGGCGCCGGAAACACTTTGCGCGTCGGCGCCCACAGCGGCAACCCGGCTGGCGTGGGAAGGATCCTTCCTTCCGGTAGCCCCGTGGCTTTGCGGCCCCGCCTTTCGACGGGTGTGCCTTTTTCGCGTGGCTGAGAGTGCTGTTGAACCGGTACTCCTTTTCCGGTGGGCCCTCGAGGTTGCCCTCGGCCCGTACCTGCTATCACTTCGATGCCGAACCTCTAATACCTGCAAGCTTTGGTCATGTTTTCTTCGGTATCCATTCAAATCGCAGAGACCAGGAAGGACATGGGACTGTCCATCCTGGTCTCGTCGCGCACAGGCGTGTTAGCAGACGTAGTCGCCCTTCTCCAGCACCCGGGCCGCGACCTGCCGCTTCAGGGCGATGGTGTTGGCCGGGGTGTAGCGGGTGAGCCGCCGCAGGACGGAGAGCTGCGTGCGCAGCGTGTCGCTGTCTTCCTCCACAGCGGGCAGCAGGTTGCGGGCGATGGAGGCGATGCACTCGAAGGCCTCCTGGCAGTAGATGCGGGCCATCTCGGGCTTCAGGCCGGGGCGGCCGGCGCGGATGGCCTTCAGGGCCCGCAGGACGGCCGACTCCATGGCGTAGACCTCGATGGCGATGTCCGCCACGCCCAGCAGCAGTTCCTGCTCTTTCTCCAGGGCCATCTGGTACTTCTGCACGCCGAGGCCCGCCAGCATGAGGAAGACCTTCTTGGCCCGGTCGATCATGAAGAGCTCCTTGGCCAGCGGCTCATCCGACTCGTCGAAGGGGGTGAGCTCCATGAGCTCGCTCTGCAGGTTGGCCATCGCCTGCATGATGGGCAGCTGGCCCTTCAGCGCCCTCCGCACCAGCGTGCCGGGGATGAGCAGCCGGTTGATCTCGTTCGTACCCTCGAAGATGCGGTTGATCCGGCTGTCGCGGTAGGCAGTGCTCACCTCGTACTCGTCCATGAAGCCGTAGCCGCCGTGGATCTGCACGCCCTCGTCAGCGACGAAGTCGAAGGCCTCAGAGCCGAAGACCTTCATGATGGAGCACTCCATCGCGAACTCCTCGAGCCGCCTGGCGGCCTCACGGCCGTCGGCGTCAGGGTCGAGGCCGGCCAGCACAGACTCGAGCAGGCCGGCGGTGCGGTAACCCATGGACTCGGTGACGTAGGTGCGGACGGCCATGTCGGCCAGCTTCTGCTGGATCGCCCGCAGCTCGGCGATGGGCTTGCCGAACTGGTGGCGCGTCTTGGCGTACTCGGCGCAGATGGAAAGCACCATCTTGGCGGACCCGACGGCGCCGGCGCCCAGCTTCCAGCGGCCGATGTTCAGGATGTTGAAGGCGATGTGGTGGCCCTTGCCGATCTCGCCCAGCAGGTTCTCCACGGGCACCTTGGCGTCCTCCAGGATCAGGGAGCAGGTGGACGAGGCGTGCAGGCCCATCTTCTTCTCCTCGGGCCCGGTGGAGACGCCGGGGAAGTTCCGCTCCACGATGAAGGCGGAGAACTTGTCGCCGTCCACCTTGGCGTAAACGATGAACACATCCGCGAAGCCGGCGTTGGTGATCCACTGCTTGGTGCCGTTCAGGATCCAGTACTTGCCGTCCTCCGACAGCCGGGCCGTGGTGCGACCGCCGAGGGCATCGGACCCGGCGTTGGGCTCCGTGAGGGCGTACGCGGCCACCCACTCTCCCGTGGCCAGCTTGGGCAGGTACTTGGCCTTCTGCTCGGGGGTGCCGAAGTAGACGATGGGCAGGGTGCCAATGCCGGTGTGGGCGCCGATGGTGATGGCGAAGGAGCCCGCCCGGGAGTACTCCTCCACGGCGGCGGTGGCCGTCACCTTGTCCAGCCCCATGCCACCGTACTTCTCGGGAATCTCCAGGCCCAGCAGGCCCAGCTCCCCCAGTTCCCGCAGCAACGGGCGGGAGTGGAAAGGCTTATCCTGCTCGATCTCGTGGAGCCGCGGCCGCACCTTCTCGGAGAACTCGCGCGCGGTGCCGGCGATCATCCGCTGCTCCTCGGTAAGGTCCTCGGGCGTGGTCACCTGCTCGGGGTCAGGCGTGGAGAGCAGGAACGAACCACCCTTCAACAGGTTGGCAGTCTCGGACATTCAGGCTACCTCCTTTAGAGTTGTGGGCCATGGGCCGTGAGCAGTGGGTTTTGGGTAGTGGGCGATGGATGCCCCTGGACCGGGGCGGGAATGCGGGGGACTGGACGGACAGGGCGAGCGAAGCCGCACGGCTGGCGCCCGTTCAGGCTCCGCAGGAGGCCGGCGCGAGCGCAGCGGAGCGAGCACGCCCGGCCGACGAGGAGCACTACCGCTGGTACGCGCCAGCGGCGGCAAGCCGCCCTGCCCCGGCCAAAGTCTGGCTCCGCAGGAAGCCGACCCGGGCGCAACAGAGCGAGCACACCCGTCCGCCGAGGAGCATTACCGCTGCTCACGCGGCCGGGGCGCCAAGCCCCGCTGCCCGGTGGTCGCCGGCGGTAGGTAGCAGCGGCCCGGGGCAGCGGAGGCGATGGCGCGTTCCGGCCGCCGGTTCAAAGCTCCGCAGGCGGACGGCGCGGCGCAGCGGAGCGAACTGCGAAGCGAGCACGCCCGTCCGCCGAGGAGCATTACCGCTGCTCACGCGGCCGGGGCGCCGAGCCCCGCTGCCCCGGCCGGCGCGGGATTGCGAGTCCCGGCCGCGAGCCGCCCTGCCCCGGCCACGCAGACTAGTGCACGAACTCCAGCACGCCGGCGGCCCCCATGCCGCCGCCCACGCACATCGTCACCAGCCCATACTTCGCCTTGCGGCGCCGGGCCTCGTGCATGATCGTGACCGTCAGGCGGGCGCCCGAGCAGCCCAGCGGGTGGCCCAGCGCGATGGCGCCGCCGTTGACGTTCACCTTGGCCGGATCCATCTCCAGCTTCCGGATCACGGCCAGCGACTGCGAAGCGAATGCCTCGTTCAACTCGATCAGGTCCACGTCGGCCAGCGTGATGCCCGCCTGCTTCAGCGCCTTCGGCACCGCCACCACCGGGCCGACGCCCATCACCTCGGGCTCCACGCCGCCCACCGCAAACGAGCGGAAGATCGCCATCGGCTTCAGGCCCATCTCCTGCGCCTTCTCTGCCGACATCACCACCACGGCGGCGGCACCATCGGTCGTCTGGCTGGAGTTGCCCGCCGTCACGTTGCCGTTGGCCGAGAAGGCCGGACGCAACTTCGCCAGGGCCTCCATCGAGGTGTCGCGGCGGACGCCCTCGTCGGTGTCGAACACGAACTCCCGCTCGACGGCCCGCTTGCCGTCGAAGGACCGCTCCTTCACGGTGATCGGGACGATCTCATCCTTGAACTTGCCTGCGTCAATGGCCGCGGCGGCCTTCTGGTGGGAGGCCAGGGCGAACGCGTCCATGTCCTGCCGGCTCACGTCGTAGCGGGCGCAGACCACCTCGGCGGTGTGGCCCATCGACATATAGAGCTGCGGGTAGCTCTGCACCATGTCGGGGTGCGGCCGCGGCGTGTGGCCGCCCATGGGCACGCGGCTCATCGACTCCACGCCGCCGGCCACCACAATGTCCATGTAGCCGGACACGACGGCGCTGGCCGCGATGGCAATCGCGTTCAACCCCGACGAGCAGAACCGGTTGATGGTGAATCCGGGGACCGAGGTCGGGAGCCCCGCCCGGATGGCGGCGTTGCGGGCAATGTTCAGCCCCTGCTCCCCCTCGGGGAACGCGCACCCGAGCACCACGTCGTCCACGGCCGCGGGGTCGAGCCCGGGCGTGCGCGCGATCGCTTCCTTAATAACTGTCGCTGCCAGGTCCTCCGGCCGCACATGGCGCAGCGAGCCCCTCGGGGCCTTGCCCAGCGCCGTGCGGACGCCGGTCACGATCACAGCCTCGCGCAACTCGTCGCCACCTCCCTAGTTCCGCAGCGGCTTGCCGGTCTTGAGCAGATGGACCATGCGCTCCTGGGTCTTCTTCGTGCCCAGCAGGCTCAGGAACGCCTCGCGCTCCAGGTCGAGCAGGTACTGCTCGGTCACCCGCGTACCCGCCGGCACGTTGCCGCCCGTGAGCACGTAGGCCAGCTTGCGGGCGATCAGCAGATCGTGCTCGGTGGCCCAGCCGCCCAGGAACATGCCGTAGGCGCCCATCTCCAGGACGGCCCGGCCCTCGGGCCCAGCCACCGGGATCAGGGCGGGCTCGGGCGCACGGTAACCCGCAGCCTCCAGGGCCAGCACCACCTGCTTGGCCTCATACAGCTGGTGGTCCTTGTTCACCACGATGACGTCGCTGGGACGCAGGTAGCCCATCTCCTGGGCCTCCCTGGCCGAGGTGGCCACCTTCGCCGTGGCGATGGTCTCGAAGATGCGGTTGAGGATGGGCTGGGTGTCGACCTGGACCCCCACGGGCAGGTGCTCCAGGCCGCGGATCAGCATCTCCTTGTTGCCGCCCGCGCCCGGGATGACGCCGACGCCGACCTCGACCAGGCCCATGTAGGTCTCCGCCGCCGCCACCACCCGGTCTGCGACGGCGCACAGCTCGTAGCCGCCGCCCAGCGTCATGCCATAGGGAGCGACCACCACGGGCTTCGGGGCGAACTTCAGGGCCATGAACGCGTTCTGGAACTCACGCGCCATGAACTCGAGCTCGTCCCACTCCTCCTCCTGCGCCTCCATGAGCATGATCGCCACGTTGGCGCCGACGCAGAAGTTCTCCGTCCGGGCGCCGATGACCAGGCCCTTCCACTTGCCGCTGGCCAGTTCCTCGGCCGCCGCCTTGCACATGTTGATGATGTCGAAGCCGATGGCGGCCTTGGGCGAGTGCGTCTCCATCAGCAGCACGCCGTCGCCCATGTCCAGCAGCGTCGCGCCCTTCTTCTCGCGCACCACGCGGCCGGTCTCCCGCAGGGCGCCGATGTCGATGACGTGCTCGCTGGTGGGAACAGGAGCGTACTCGCCCTTGTTAATGAAGAAGCTCTTGCCGGCTTCCCGCCTGTAGAAGCCGCCCTGGCGGGCCGCCTCCTTGACCCAGTCGGGGACGGCCTCGCCCTCGGCCTCCATGCGGGCCACGGACTCCGCGAGGCCAATGGCGTCCCACATTTCAAACGGACCGAGTTCCCAGTTGTAGCCCCACTTCATGGCGTTGTCGATCGCGACCACGTCGTCTGCAATCTCGCCGACTTTCCGGGCCGCGTACAGCAGGGTTCGCTTCGTGACGGCCCAGAGGAACTCGCCGGCCTTGTCCTGGGCGAAGACGAGGCTGCGAACGCGGCTCCGGAGGTCCGGGTTGGCCTTGGCCGCCTCCAGCGACGGGAAGCTGGCCTTACGCCGCGGCCGGTACTCCATCGTCTCGAGGTCGAGGGTGAAGATCTGGTCACCTTCCTTCTTGAAGAAGCCCTGCCTGGCTTTCTGCCCGATCCAGCCCCGCTTCACCATCTCGCGGATCGGCTCGGGCACGGTGAAGATCTTCGCCTCTTCGGCGTCGGGGATGGTGGCCCGGCAGTTGTCCGCCACGTGGCAGAAGGTGTCAATGCCCACCACGTCCAGCGTGCGGAACGTGGCCGACTTGGGCCGGCCGATGGCCTTGCCGGTGAGGGCGTCCACCTCATCGGGGGTGAGGCCCAGCCGGTTCATCTCCTCAAGGGTGACCATCATGCCGTAGACGCCGATGCGGTTGCCGATGAAGTTGGGGGTGTCCTTGGCCAGGACGACGCCCTTGCCCAGCACCCGTTCGGCGAAGTCGGCCATGAAGGCCACGATCGCGGGGTCCGTATCGGGCGTGGGCACCAGTTCAAGCAGCTTCATGTAGCGGGGCGGGTTGAAGAAATGGGTACCAAGGAAGTGGCGGCGGAACGACTCGGGCGTTCCCTCCACCATCGCCCGGATGGAGATGCCCGAGGTGTTGGAGGAGACGATGCCCCCCGGCCGGTGGTACTCTGCCACCCGCCGCCAGAGGTTCCGCTTGATCTCCAGGTTCTCGATGACGGCCTCCACGACCCAGTCGCACTCGGCCACCCGGGGCAGGTCGTCTTCCAGGTTGCCGGGGGTGATGAGCCGCAGGACGTCCTTGGAATAGAGCGGGGAGGGCTTCAGCTTCTGCAGGGTCTGCAGCGCGTTGGTGGCCAGTCGGTTGCGCACCGCCTTGGACTCCAGCGTCAGCCCCTTGGCCGCCTCCTCGGGCGTGACTTCCCGCGGGACGATGTCCAGGAGCAGGGTCGGAATCCCCACGTTGGCGAGGTGCGCCGCAATCTGGGCGCCCATCACGCCGGCTCCCAGCACCGCCGCCTTACGGATCGCGTAGGGCACGGATCTCTCCCTCCTTGCAGTTCAACCCAGTCTGGGACATTCGCAGTTTTCGAACGCTCGGGGCCCGGGGCAGGGCGAGCGCAGCCGCGTTGCTGGCGCCAGTTCAGGCTCTACGCGCCAGCGGCGGCCAGCCGCCCTGCCCAGGAGGCTCCTGAAGCTGGTGTACGTGCCTGGCGCCCTGCGCAGCGAGCACGCCCGTCTGCCGAGGAGCTACCGCTGCTCACGCGGCCCGGGCGCCGGGCCCCGCTGCCCAGGGGAGTCTCACGCCTGGCTCAGCAGTGCCTTGAACTCCCGGGTGAGCAGCGGAACGACCTCGAACAGGTCGCCCACGATGCCGTAGTCGGCGACCTTGAAGATCGGCGCGTCGGGGTCCTTGTTGATCGCCACGATCACCTTCGAGGCGCTCATGCCCGCCAGGTGCTGAATCGCACCGGAGATGCCGCAGGCGATGTAGAGGTCGGGAGTGACGGTCTTGCCCGTCTGGCCGATCTGCAGGGCGTAGTCGCAGAAGCCGGAGTCCGCGGCGGCCCGGCTGGCCCCCACGGCGGCCCCCAGCACCTCGGCCAGCTCATAGAGGGGCTTGAAGCCCTCGGCCGACTTCACGCCGCGGCCGCCCGCCACCACGATCTTGGCGGCGGTGAGGTCCACGCCGCCTGCGGTCTTGCGCACGATCTCCTTCACCACCGTGCGCAGGTCCACGGGCTCGGCTGCCGTCTCCACCACGTCGCCGCTGCGGCCGGCATCCGCCTCCAGGGCGGCCACGTTGTTGGGCCGGAGGGTAGCGACGATCAGGCCCTGGGTCACCACCTGCGTGGCGTAGGCCTTGCCGGCGTAGATGGGCCGGGTGAAGACCACCTGGCCGCCTTCCACCTTCACCGCGATGGCGTCGCTCACCATGCCGGCGGCGTTGCGCATGGCGAACCGGGGCAGCAGGTCACGGCCGATGCCGGTGTGGCCCATCAGCACGGCGTCGGGCTTCTCCGCCAGGTAAACCTGCTGCAGGGCACCCAGCCAGCCGTCCGGGGTGTAGTCCTTCAGATGATCGCCCTTCACCACCACCACCCGGTCAGCGCCCCGGGCGATCAACTCGGCGGTGTCAACCTCCGCCTGACCCAGGAGCACCGCGGTGACGCTGCCGCCCTCGGCGATGGTCCGGCCCGCGGCCAGGCACTCGAACGACACAGGGCGCAGCGCCCCGTTGCGAACCTCTGCGACCACCAGAACGTTGCGTGCCATACCGTGTGCGCCCTCCCCTATACAACCTTGGCTTCGGTGCGGAGCAGGCGGACCAGCTCGCGGGCCTGCTCTTCCGGCGTGCCGCTGATCATCCTGTTCAGCCGGTTCTGTTCGGCCTGGTAGACCGAGGTGACGGCCGTCCGCGGCGTGGTGTCGGCCCCCAGGTCCGCAGCGGCGATGCGGGCAATCTGCTTCCGCTTCGCCTTCATGATGCCGGGCACCGACGGATAGCGAGGCTCGTTCAGCCCCTGCTGGGCGGTGATCAGGGCCGGCAGCGGCACCGAAACCACCTCGGTGTCGCCCTCGGCGTCGCGGTGGACCGTGGCCGTGCCGCCGCCGATCTCCACCTTGAGCGCGGCCGCTACATGGGGCAGCCCCAGCAGTTCAGCCACCCGCAGCGCCGTCTGCCCGGCGCCGGTGTCCACGGAGACGTTGCCGGCCAGGATCAGGTCGAAGTTCTTCCCCTTCGCCCAGGCGGCCAGCAGGCTGGCCACCACGACCGCATCGGCATTCTCGGGCGGCGTGATGGCCACGGCCTCGTCGGCGCCCATGGCCAGGGCCCGGCGCAGGGCCTCGTCAACCCGCTCGGCGCCCACGGAGACCACCGTGACCGTGCCCCCCACAGCCTCACGGATCCGCAGGGCCTCCTCCACGGCGTACTCGTCGTACGGGTTGATCACGAGCGTCACGTCGTCGTCGAGGATGCGGCCGTCCTTCACGGTCACCTTGGCCTCGGTGTCAAAGGTCTGCTTGAGCAGCACCAGAATCTCCATCTGCCTGTCTACCTCCCTCTCGGTCTTGCAGCACGCCGTGGGCGATCAGGGCGTAGGTGGGCTCGGCCAGCGCGTCGAGGTCGAACTTGTAGCCCGAAAGCACCCAGGCGGTTACGGTCTGGTCGAGGGTGCCGTAGATGAGGTTGCGGATCTGCTTCGCGGGAACGCTGGCGGTGAACAGGCCCGCGGCCTGCCCCTCTGCGATCACCTGGTCAAGCACGGCGAACCAGCCCTTCATCAGCCGGCTGATCCGCTGCTGCACTGCGGTGTCGGCCTGCCGCATCTCGATCTGCGTGACGGCGGCCAGCTCGGGCCGGCTGCCCAGGGAGCGGAAGTGCTGGGCAATCATCCGCCGCAGTTTCTCCCGGGGGTCGGTCACCTCGGCGATGGCCTGCCGTTGCTCGGCGATCAGGAGCTGCAGCCGCTCGCGGAAGAGGCAGACCAGCAGGTCGGGCTTGTTCTCGAAGTAGAGATAGACCGTGCCTGCAGCCACGCCGGCCTCCGCCGCGATGCGCGAGATCTGCGCATTGTGGTAGCCCTGCCGGGCGATCACCTGTTGAGCGGCGTCCAGGATGGCGGTGTACTTGTCGCCGCCCCGCTGAGCCACCTAGCCAACCTCCTTCCGCCGCTGCTGCTCCTCCTCCAGGAGCACCCGGCGCAGGACCTTGCCCACGATGGACTTGGGCAGTTCGTCACGGAACTCGATAATCCGAGGAATCTTGTACGCCGCGAGGTGCTGGCGGCAGAACTCCATGATCTCGGCGGGATCGAGGGTGTGGCCCTCCTTCGGCACGATGTACGCCTTCACGGTCTCTCCGCGGTACTCGTGGGGCACACCCACCACCACCGCCTCCTTGATGCCCCGGTGCAGGTAGAGCACCTCCTCCACCTCGCGCGGGTAGATGTTGAACCCACCGGCGATGATCAGGTCCTTCTTCCGGTCGACGATGTAGAAGTAGCCCTCCTCGTCCATGCGGGCCATGTCGCCGGTGTGGAGCCAGCCGTCCCGCAGCGCCTCTGCGGTGGCCTCGGGGTTGTTCCAGTAACCCTTCATCACCTGCGGCCCCCGCACCACCAACTCGCCCACCTCGCCCACGGGCACGTCCTCGCCCGTCTCGGGGTTCACGATGCGGCACTCGGTTTCGGGCCAGGGCAGGCCGATGGAGCCCTCCTTCCGCCGACCCCAGATGGGGTTGGCATGGGTCACCGGCGACGCCTCGGTGAGGCCGTAGCCTTCCACCAGGCGGCCGCCCGTCAGCCGCTCGAAGGTGGTCTGCACCTCCACCGGCAACGGTGCCGCACCCGAAATGCAGGCCTCAATCGAGTCCAGCCGGTACTTCTTCACTTCCGGCAGGTGGTTGATGCCCACGTACATCGTCGGCGCTCCGGGGAAGATGGACGGCCGGTACTTCTCAATCAGCCTGAGGGCCTCGCGCGGCTCGAACTTGGGCTGCAGGACCATCGTCCCGCCCATGCGGATGGTGAAGTTCATCAGGGTGGTCATGCCGTAGACGTGAAAGAAGGGAAGTGCGGCGAGGGTGACCAGTTCCGGGCCGCGCTTGGCCCGGTAGAGCCAGGCCTCGGTCTGCATGACGTTGGCCACCAGGTTCCGGTGGGTCAGCATGCAGCCCTTGGGGAGTCCGGTCGTTGCGCCCGTGTACTGGAGCAGCGCCAGATCCTCGGCCGGGTCGACGGACACCGGAGCCGCGACGGGCGGCCCGGCCAGCAGGCGGGACCAGGGCATCACGCCCTTGCGATACGGAATCCGCGGCGGCTTCAGTTTCAGCGGGGCGATCCAGCGCACCGGCACCGGCATGTAGTCCTGCAGGCCGGTGTAGATCACGTGCTCCAGGCCCAGCTGGCTCACCTTCGGGTAGGCCAGATCGACGGCGATCATCACCTTCGCCCCGCTGTCGCCGATCTGGTGCCTGAGCTCACGGGGCATGTAGAGCGGGTTGACCTGCACCACCACGGCGCCGGCCATCAGCGCTCCGTAATAGGCGATGATCGCCTGCGGGCAGTTGGGCAGCATGATGGCCACGCGGTCCCCTTTGCGAACGCCGAGGTTGATCAGGCCCCCCGCCACGCGGCGCACCTGCTCATAGACCTCGCGGTAGGTCAGGCGGGCGCCGTAGAAGATCGTGGCGGTCGCATCGCCGTACCGGTGGGCCGACTGCCGCAGGAACTCGTACAGCGGCACGTTCTCCACCGTGAGGCGGTGCGGCACTTCCGGCGGATAGGCCTTGAGCCAGGGCTTGTCTGCGTATCCTAGCGACACTCCTCCCCTTCCCCCTCGTGACGAACCGGGTCTTCCCCCGCCTATGTCTGAATGAATGGCCATTCATTCGGCCCATTGTATTCTGAATGTCTAGCGATAACTCCTTCTTTTGTACTAGACAAATTCTAGTTATTTTGGTCACAATCAGAAATCCGATCGGGATAACGCCAATAGAAAAAGACCAGCACCCGGTGGTGCTGGTCTTGGCCTCGTAGCTCAGCGGTTGTTGATCAGCGGGTTAGGACAGACCTCCGTGCACTCACGGCACGCCAGACAGCGGGAAAGATCCAGCCGCCAGCGCGGGCGCACGTAGGTGAGGGCCGCCGAGGGACACGCTCCGACACACCTCAGACACTGGTGGCAGGGGCGGATCTCGTCATCAGGCGCTTCAGCCGCGCGCGGGCGAAGGGCTGCCATGAGAGACCGAAACGGCCGCACTCCGGGCACGGCTGTCACCCCCTGCTTCATCCTGTGTCCAGCGTAACACAGCGCATCGCCACTCGAACATGGGCGAAAGGCTTCTTGATCGCAGTAGGGCCGCCGCCCGGTGGGACGTCACGCCTCCGGTGCAGGCCCGGTACGGCATTCCGTCCCGGCGATGAAGCGAGAGCGTTGCAGCCGAACAGGCATCCGGCCGAACAACCGTCGGGCCGGCGCAGCGGGATACCGTCAGGACCCGGCGAGTAGTGCGAAAGTACCAGCGCGCAATAAACACAACAGCGGATGGTGGACTCGGCGGTGTGGATGCTACAGTGAGGCTGTAAGGAGTTTGTAAGAAATCTGAGGTCGGCTCGCAGTTCCTGGTCAACTTTCTAACGAAATCTCGCTGGAATTATCCGTTTGATAGGAGGAGATCCCATGCTCGAGTACTTCAAGGGCGCAAAGGGTAGCTGGATCTGGCTCGTGATCCGTCTGTACGTTGGTTATCAGTGGATGACCGCCGGCTGGCACAAGCTCGTCGACGGGTTCGATGCCTCGGGCTTCCTCAAGGGCGCCATTGCCAAGGCGGTTCCCGCCTCCGAGGGGGCGAAGCCCGTGGTGCAGGGTTGGTGGGCCGCTTTCCTGGAGAAGTTCGCTCTGCCCAACGTCGGCCTCTTCAACTTCCTGGTTCCCGTGGGCGAGTTCCTCGTGGGCCTGGCGCTGATCGTGGGCTTCGCCACCATCTTCGCCGCCACGATGGGCATGGTGATGAACTTCGCCTTCCTGCTCAGCGGCACGATCAGCAGCAACCCGAACCTGCTCATCCTGGAGTTCATCCTGGTCGCTCTGGGCGGTGCGTACGCCGGCTACCTCGGCGTGGACTACTGGTTCCGCCCGATGTACCGGAAGGCCGTCGCCCGGCTGTTCGGCGGGGAGGCCAGCACCGCAAAGGCCACTGCCTGACCAGCCTGAGTCACCCGAACCACAACCCCCCCACCAAACGGTACAGCCAGCACATCAGGTGCTGGCTGTACCTTTTCTTGTTCTATGGACTGGCGCCGCCTAGTCCGCCATGATCAGGGTCATGATCGCCTTCTGGGCATGCAGCCGGTTCTCCGCCTGGTCGAACACGACGGACTGGGGCCCGTCGATCACCTCGGCGGTGACCTCCTCCCCCCGGTGAGCCGGCAGGCAGTGCATGAACACCGCCTGCGGCGCGGCGAGGCGCATCAGCGCGCTGTTCACCTGGTAGCCCCGGAAGGCGGCCCAGCGCGCCTCGGCCTCGCGCTCCTGGCCCATGCTCACCCAGACGTCGGTGTAGACCACGTGCGCCCCCGCCACTGCCTCGGCCGGATCGGTGAGCACCTCCACCAGCGCCCCGTGGCGCGCCGCCGTCGCCTGGGCCCGGGCCACCCGGGCGGGGTCGGGCTTGTACCCCTCGGGGCACGCCACCGCGACGTGCATGCCGAACTTGGCGCCGCCATCCATCAGGCTGTGAGCCATGTTGTTGCCGTCGCCCACGTAGGCCAGCTTGATCCCCTCCAGGGTGCCGAACCGCTCCAGGATGGTGAGCAGGTCCGCCATCACCTGGCAGGGGTGCTCCTCGTCGGTCAGGCCGTTGATCACGGGGATCGTGGCCCACCGGGCCAGTTCTGTCACGTCCTGGTGGGCAAACGTACGAATCATGATGCCATGAAGGAAGCGGCTCATCACCCGGGCCGTGTCGGCGATGGACTCGCCGCGGCTGAGCTGCAGGTCGTCCGCCGAGAGGAACAGGCCGCGGCCGCCCAGTTGCTGAATGCCGACCTCAAACGAGAGCCGCGTGCGGGTGGAGGGCTTGGCGAAGTACATGCCCAGCTGCTTTCCCTTGAGCGCCGTGTCCAAGATCCCTTGCTGCAGGCGGGCCTTCTGCCACTGTGCCAGCGCGAGCACCTCTTCCAACTCTTCCCGGCTCCAGTCGTGCAGCGAGATGAAATCCCGTCCTTTCAAGGCCAACACCTTCATGCGCCCGCCTCCCCTTCACTTCGTGGAGAAGAGTGTAGCGCATATCTATGCAGAATGCAAGCATAAAAATGCAGTCCGGCGCATGGCCGGACTGCCAGCCCGAGAGGCCACGCGCTAGTGCATCCCCCAGGGCCCTCGGATCGTCTTGCCATACACAACCCGTTTCCGGGAGCCGCCCCAGGGACCGGGCCGACGGATACGCCGGGTCCGGCTCAGCTCCATCCAGAGCAAGACGGCTACGGGCACGGCACAGGCGAGGAACAGGGCGCCCTCGGAGTAGGTGAGGCCCAGCAGGCGTCGGCCCAGGTCCAGGCCGATGTGCACACCTCCCACCAGCCACACCGACTGCGTCTGCAGGAAGAGCAGGCTGAGGAGGACGGAGAGGGCCAGCGTGCCCGGCCCGCTGATGGCCGGATACACCGTCCCGAGCATGAACATCTCCTGGAGCAAGGGGGCGATCAGGCCCCATACCACCGGGGCTGCCAGCGCCAGGATGAGGACCTCCTGATCCGACAGGTCCTGCTCGAATCGGGAGATCAGGATTCCGCGGAAGATAAGCTCAACGCCAAACAGGGCCACCGCGGCCAGTGCCGCCTGGAGCAGCGGCTCGGGCGCCAGAATGGGCTGGGGCGTGCGGCCCCAGGCGGAGACCAGGAAGCCGACTCCGGCCAGCGCCAGGCCCCCGGCCAGACCCGGAAGCAACCAGAACCAGGCCGCCGGCGTAGTGCGCAGACCGGCGTTGTCCGACTTCCACCCCCACCGCCAGTCCACGTAGGTGAGTGCCCCCCATATGGGAACCACGGCATGACTGACGCCCACCACCCAGGTGGCCACGCCGGGCACCACCCAGGGCAGCAATCCAAACAGCAGGACCACCCGGTCTGCCAGCCCCTGCAGCAGCGAGAGCAGGAGCAGGAAGCCGGCCACCGTCCACACCGAAGACCAGAAGCGGCTCATGGGCATCGGTCGTCCCCCCTTTGCTCAGTGCATGGGACTGCGTGCGCCGGCGCGCCGGATACGGGTGTGAAGGGAGTTATACCCGTTGTCGTCCGCGTGGAAGTATGTTATCGCGTACCTGGTTATCATTCAACTCTTCCTCGACCTCGTCGTGCCTGCCTCGTGGGTGTATCACTACCGGGTGCCTTACGAGATCTTCAAGGATGACCCCCACGTCATCGACCTGGCCCTGGACCGGATCGCCCGCGAGATTCACCGCAAGCAGATCACCGATTACGTGTTCCTGCTCGGGGACTCGGTGATGTACAGCGGTCCGGGCGGCCCCGATCAGTCGATTGGCTACTACATGGAGAAGATCAGCGCGGCGAGAGGCCGCCCGCTGCGCGTTTTCAACCTGGCCCAGCCCGCCATGCAGGCCGGCGACATCTACATCGTGCTCCACAAGCTGAAGGAGCGGGGGCTGGCCACCGATCGGGTGGTGATCAACCTGCTCTACGGGGGCTTCGTCGCCCGCCGCCCGAACCCGCCCATCGTGTACTGGCTGGGCGACGACCTGCGCCGGGTCGACCCCGAGGCCTGGAGGCGCCATCGAGAGGCCCTCCTCCAGGTTCCCGAGGTCCGGATGGCCCACACCTGGAGGCAGCGGCTTGACCTGTTCCTGCGGCGCCACGTCTCCCTGATGGCCTACCGGGCCACCCTCCGGGACCGTCTGTTCCAGTGGCTGCAGCGCAGCGAGGAGGTCTACAACACGCAGCCCTGGCACGAGAAGCCCTGGCTGCCGGCGCTGATGCAGGAAGACCAGCACCAGCAGTACTTCAGGCCGCACCCCTTCGACATGACGGCCTCCAACCCCCAGATCGACTTCCTGCAGCGCATCCTGGCGCTGACCGCCGACCGCCCGCCGCTCATCTTCCTCACCCCGTCCAACCAGGTGCTGATGGAGGCCAACGTTGCACACCCCGGGTATCAGGCCAACCTGCGAGCGGTGGACGCGTGGTTCGCGAACAAGCCTGCGTACTACTACAACTGGGAGAGCGCCCTGCCCGACGGCCTCTTTGCCGACCACGTCCACCTCACGCCGGAGGGCTACGGAGGTGCTCGCGGGCATGATCCTGGACGCCCTCAGGAAGGTGGAGGCCCGTGGCTCAGGCCGGCCAGGTGCCCCCTTGCTCGGGCCGCAGGCCGACCGCCGGGAGCGGCCCGGCGCCACCGGCTGCGGCGCATGAGCTGCCCCGAAAACGCGTGCACAGCAATCTAATGCACACTATACTGTGAACGTGGTGTTGTTTTTCGCTTCACGCGCCTCATTCGTACCATGTGAAGGGAGCCCACCAGGTTGTCGTCTACTTGGAAATATGTACTGGCATACCTGCTAATCCTGCAGTTCACCATCGGTCTCGTCGTGCCTTCGTCATGGGTGTACTGGTACCGCGTTCCCTACGAAACCTTCAAGGACGACCCACACGTTCTCGATGTGGCGCTGGACCGGATCGCCGACGAGATTCGACGCGAGCAGATCACGGACTACGTGTTCCTCCTCGGGGACTCGGTCATGTACAGCGGCCCCGGCGGCCCTGAACAGTCGATCGGATACTACCTTGAACAGCTCAGCGCCGAACGGGGCCGCCCCCTGCGCGCCTACAACCTGGCCCAGCCCGCCATGCAGGCTGGCGACATCTACATCGTACTACAGAAGATCCGAAAGCGGGGCCTCAGCACGGACCACGTGGTCATCGACCTGATGTACGGCGGCTTCGTGGCCCGCACCCCCAACCCGCCCATCGTGTACTGGCTGGGCGACGACCTGCGGGAGGTTGACCCGGAGGCCTGGGCAGAATACGGGGAGGCGCTCCTCCAGATCGCCGAAGCCCGGATGGCCCGCACCTGGAAGGAGCGGCTCGACCTCTTCCTGCGGCGGCACGTCTCCCTCTGGACGTACCGGGCCACCCTGCGGAAGCAGCTGCTCCGGCGGATCCAGCAGAGCGAGGAGGTCTACAACACCCAGCCCTGGTACGAGAAGCCGTACCTCCCGGACTTGATGAAGGATGCCCAGTACCAGAAGCTGTTCGACCCCGAGCCCTTCGACATGACGGAGGCCAATCCACAGATTGGTTTCCTGGAGCGCATTCTGGCAGCGACGGCCGACCATCCGCCGCTCATCTTTCTGACCCCGGCCAACCAGGTGCTGATGGAGGCCAACACCTCAGACCCCGGGTACCAGGCCAACCTGCGGGCCCTGGACGCCTGGTTCGCGGACAAGCCTGCGTACTACTACAACTGGGAGAGCGCCCTGCCCGACCGCCTGTTTGCGGATCACGTCCACCTGACGCCAGAAGGGTACGAAGTGCTCGCCGGCATGATCCTGGATGCCCTGGAGGAGATGGAAGCCCGTGCTGTTTCACAGCCCTGAGTTCGTGCTCACCATGCTGGCCACCCTGCTGCTCTACTGGAGCTTCCCCCGAGCGCGCACCCCCATCCTGGCGGTGGCCAACCTGGTTTTCTACGGCGCCTCGGGCCTCGAGTACCTGGCGCTCTTCCTGGCCATCTCGAGCCTTATCTACGGACTCTCCCGGGCCATCGAGCGGGGCGTGCGCCCCCGGTTGCTCATGGTGACCGGCGTCACGCTGGCGCTGCTCAACCTGGGGGTCTTCAAGTACACGGCCTTCGCGGCCAGCAACCTGGAGCGGCTGCTGCACCTCGGTCTGGACCCCACCCAGTTCGAACTGCTCCTGCCGGTGGGCATCAGCTTCTACACCTTCCAGCTGGTGGCCTACCTGGTGGACGTCTACAAAGGCCGAGTCGCCCCTGCCCGCAACCTGCTGGAATTCTGGGTCTTCATCGCCTTCTTCGGCCAGCTCATCGCCGGTCCGATCATGCGGGCTGAAGACTTCCTGCCCCAGGTGGAGAACGAGACGCAGATCCGGTTCAGCCCCCGGGAGTTCAGGCTGGGCGTCTTCCTCTTTATCATCGGCCTCGTGAAGAAGGTGATCCTGGCCGACCAGATCGCACCGTACGCCGACCAGTTCTTTGCGCAGGCCTGGTCCCTGGGAGGGCTGGAGTGCTGGATTGCGGCCTACTTCTTCGCCTTCCAGATCTACTTCGACTTCTCGGCGTACAGCGATATGGCGCTGGGCGTGGGTCACCTCTTCGGCTTCAGCCTCACCCCCAACTTCGAGACCCCCTACCTGTCCGGCAACCCCTCCGAGTTCTGGCGGCGCTGGCACATCACCCTCTCCCGGTGGATCCGCGACTACATCTATATCCCCCTCGGGGGCTCCCGCCGCGGCGAGGTGCGCGCCGCACTCAATCTGCTCATCGCCATGGGCCTGTCGGGCCTGTGGCACGGCGCCGCCTGGACCTTCGTGGCGTGGGGGCTCTACCACGGCCTCCTCTCCGCGGGCCACCGGCTGTGGCGGCGCCGGGTGCTCACCCGCTTCCGCTGGCCCCTGCCTGACTGGATGGTGCGCTGGGCGTCGGTCTTCCTGATGTTCCAGGCCACCACCGTGGGCTGGGTCTTCTTCCGGGCCAACGGCCTGCGGCAGGCGCTGCACATGATCCGCCGGATGCTGACGCTGGCTGACCTGCACCTCACCCGCATCAACGCCCGGTACCTTTGCATCATCCTGCTCCTCTGGCTGCTGCACCTGGCCGAATTCTGGTTCCGGCACCGGCAGCGCGAACTCTACGCGGCATGGACCCGTTGGGTGCCCAGCCCTGTACGGGCCCTGGCCTACACGGCCGTGGTCGTGCTGATCGTTCTCCTCTCGGCCCCCGATCAGAACACGTTCATCTACTTCCGGTTCTAGCGGGCGTCCGTCCCCGGCTCCTCCCCGCCAGGGCCCCACGCTTCCGGCGCTCCACAGCTGCCGGCAGCCCCGGCTGGAATAGGCGCTTTGCAACGGTTGGATACTAACCGGCAGGCACCTGTACGTAAGGAGGATCGAGGATGGGATACCCGCTGCTGGTGGCGCTGGCGCTGATCGCCACCGGCGTCCTCTTCATGCTGGCGGCCCCTCCGCCGCGGGGCCGCCGCCCGTCCGCCGCAACGGGAGCCGGGGCGGCGTTCTCCGCCCGGATGAACATGGAGGCGGCTGCGGAACTGACGCAGCCTTCCCCGGTCGAGCCGGAGGCCCCGCAGGACCTGCCGGGGGCGGAGAACCCGCAGGGCCGCGGCAGCCCGGGCAGCGGCGGCGGGGAGGTTGGCGACGACGGGGCAGGCGGCCGGCCGCAGGCGGCCACGGCGCCCGGCGGGGCCAACGCGGCGGAACCCCGGTGGACCGACGCAACGGCATGGTGGTCCGGGCCGGCGGAAGCCCGCCAGGCCGAAGCGGTGGAGCCCGAAGAGCCGGACGAGGTGCTGGCGGAAGCGGCAGGCGAGGGGAGCCTCCGGGTGACGTGGCGCCTGCGGGGCCGGAGCGAAGCGCGGCTGCAGGCGATGCTGGGAACGGACCGGTTTCAGGCCACGGTGCCGGGGCTCCGCGTGTTCGACGTCGCCGGCGGCGGGGCGCAGGACGTGGACGTCTCGCTGGATGGCGGGGAGACCCTGGTCAGCGGCCTCGCTCCGGGCCGGCGGTACGTGGTGGCGCTGGAGCGCCGGTCGCCTGCAGGCGATCGCTACCTCATCGCCGTCTCTTCGCCGGTCGAGGTCTGACGGCGTCAACAATAGTCGACATTTTTCGCATTCCCTTGCTGGTATACTGGGGGCAGCAGCGCTGCCCCCTTCACCTTTCCGTGGGATGCTTCCTCGCTCCTATTGACATACTTCATTTTGGTAAAGTATCATAGTCCCTAAATCTGCGGATAGGCACATCACAATTCTGAAGGGGCTCGTCACGGGGACACACCGCCACCACGCCGACACAGCAACTCTGGGCCGCCCGCGCTTTCGGGCGCCCTTCTCGTTTCCACGACCCGCCAGACCGTTTCCGATTGGAGGCGTACTCATGAACTTCGTAGCCGACTTCCTGCTGCCCGTGTGCCAACAGGGCCTGGTCTGGGGGCTGGTTGCCCTCGGGGTGTGGATCACCTTCCGGGTGGTCAACGTGCCCGACCTGACGGTGGACGGCACTCTGACCACCGGGGCCGCCACGGCCGCACGCCTCCTGACCATGGGCGTTCATCCGGTCCCCGCCACGCTGGCCGGGTTCTTCACCGGCGCGGCCGGCGGCGTCATCACGGGACTCATCCACACCCGTCTGCGGGTGCAGCCGCTCCTGGCCAGCATCATCACCATGACGGGCCTCTACTCGGTCAACCTCCGCATCATGGGGCGGTCGAACATCGCCCTCTTCAACCTGACCACGCTGGTGCCCGACGACGATTGGGCGCAGCTCGCCCTCTTCGGCGTCATCGCCGCGGCCATGATCCTGCTGCTGAACCTCTTCTTCCGCACGGAACTGGGCCTGGCAATGCGGGCCACCGGCGACAACGACGCCATGGTCCGGATGCTCGGCGTCAGCAGCGACTCCATGCGGCTCCTGGCCTTCACGCTCTCCAACGGCATCGTGGGCCTCGGGGGCGCCTTCATCGCCCAGTATGGCGGCTTCGCGGACGCCCAGATGGGCATCGGCACCATCGTGGCCTCGCTGGCTGCGCTCATCACCGGCGAGACGCTCTTCGGCGCGTCCAGCGTTCCCCGGGCCACGGTCGCCGCCGTGCTGGGCTCCGTTGTCTACCGGGCACTGTACGCGCTGGCCCTGCGTGCGGGGTTCCAGGCCAGCGACCTGAAGCTGATCACCGCCGCGCTGGTGGTGGTCGCCCTCTCCATTCCCCAGATCAAGAAGAGCCTGCGGATGGCGGAAGGGGGTGAGGCCCGGTGACCGGTCTCACCATCGAAGGACTGCACAAGACCTTCTTCCCCGGCACCCCCAACGAGGTGAAGGCCCTGCAGGGCATCGACCTGACCCTGGCACCCGGGGAGTTCGTCACCGTGGTGGGCTCCAACGGGGCGGGCAAGTCGACCCTGCTGAACTCCGTGGCCGGGGTGATCACGCCCGATCGGGGGCGCATCCTGCTGGCGGGCACCGACATCACGCGCCAGACCGAGGTGGAGCGGGCCCGCCGCATCGGCCGGGTGCTGCAGAATCCGCTGGCGGGCACGGCGCCGAACCTGACCGTCGCGGAGAACCTCGCCCTGGCCATCGCCCGCGGCAGGCCCAGGGGGCTCGGCTGGGCCCTCACCGCCGCCAGGCGCCGCCGCTTCGAGGAGGAGCTGGCCCAACTGGGGCTCGGTCTGGAGCGCCGGCTGGATGATCGGGTGGGCCTGCTCTCCGGCGGCCAGCGCCAGGCGCTGAGCCTGCTCATGGCCACCCTGCAGCGCCCCGACATCCTGCTCCTGGACGAGCACACCGCTGCGCTGGATCCGCGGGCCGCGGCGATCGTCGCCGACCTGACCAACCGCTGGGTGCGGCAGCTCCGCCTGACGACCCTGATGATCACCCACAACCTCGAGCAGGCGATCCGTCTGGGCGACCGGCTGATCATGATGCACGAGGGGCGCATCCTCTTCACCGTGAGTGGCCCGGAGAAGCAGCAGCTCACCATCGACGGGCTGCGCAACGCCTTCGAACGGGTGCGCGGCGAGGGCTTCAACTACGATCGGGCCGTACTGGCCAACTAGGCGGTTCCCCCCTTGCGGGGGGTTCCCATATAGAGAGAAGTTTAGAAGACACAGAGGAGGGCGATCCGCCAATGCGTCGTGTGCTCGCAGTGCTGCTCACCGCCACACTCGTCCTGGCCGGGTGTGGCACTTCCTCGCAGCCAGGGAGTTCCAGTTCGACCTCGTCCAGCAGCCAGGAGACCCAGCAGGCCGGCGCCGGGAGCAACCAGGAGGGCCAGCAGGCCGGTTCGTCGGAGCAGCAGACCTCCGAGCCGTCGGGGCCCATTCAGATCGGCCTGACGCAGATCGTTGAGCACCCGGCGCTGGACGCCACCCGGCAGGGCATCATCGACGGGCTGGCAGAGGCGGGCTACGTGGACGGCCAGAACATCAAGATCGAGTTCCAGTCGGCTCAGGGCGAACCTACCGTGGCGCAGCAGATCGCGGAGAAGTTCGTGGCTGACCGGAAGGACCTGATCATCGCCATCGCCACCCGCAGCGCGCAGGCGGTGGTGCAGGCCACCAAGAACAACCCGATTCCGGTCGTCTTCAGTGCCGTCACCGACCCGGTGAGCGCCGGCCTGGTGTCGGACCTGCAGAAGCCCGGCGGCCACGTGACCGGCACCTCTGACCTGGTGCCCGTCAAGGTGCAGATGGAGCTGTTCGATCGGCTGGGCATCCAGGTGAAGAACCTGGGCGTCATCTACAACGCCGGCGAGGCCAACTCCGTGGCCCTGGTGGAGGACATCCGCGATGCCGCCGACGAACTGGGCTTCACCATCGTCGAGGCGATGGTGGCCAACGCGGCCGAGGTGCAGCAGGCAGCCCAGTCTTTGGTGGGCCGGGTGGACGGCCTTTACCTGATCACCGACAACACCCTGGCCCAGGGCGTCGCGGCGGTGATCGACATCGCCCTGGGCCGCAAAATCCCGGCCATCTCCTCGGTGGAGAGCTACGTGGAGCAGGGTGCTCTGGCGACCCTCGGGCTCAATTACTACCTGCACGGCAAGCTCACCGCTCAGACGGTGGTGGAGGTGCTGGAGGGCAAGAACCCCGGCGACGTGCCGGTGCGGTACAACGAGGACCTGGCGCTGATGATCAATACGAAGACGGCGGAGGCCCTCGGCCTGGACATCCCGGCCACCGTGCTCGCAGAGGCCCAGAAGGTGGGCGAGTAGGCAGCACAGAAAGCAGAAGCGGCGCTCCTTCGGGCGGTTTTCCGATCCGAAGGAGCGCCATTTGCGTATGGCGCCTAGCTGGGATCCAGAATAGCTCCCATGAAGAGCGTGATGCCGGTGCGGTCATCGCGGATGGCGAGCAGGAAGGGTCTGTCCAAAACGACCTCGACAACGTCACTGAACGGGGCGCTCCCCGTCCTCATGGTTACCGCGGTGGCGGCGGCCGCCTCGGTGCCCTCTTCGTTGATCTCGAGGAAGGTCTTCTGCACGACCTCGTCGATGTACAGGGGCTCGCTGCCCACCAGCAGCCCGCTGAAGTCGGCCTGCTCAGAGTCGAAGGCCCGCTCCATGCCCAGCGCCTTCAGCGGGTCCTTCAGCCTGTGCCCGTCCCGCATCCGCACCTTCGGAAAGGCCAGCCGGACCCGCTGCTCGGCCGTCGCCGCGATCCACCCCCGGTACCGCTCGGGGGTGAGCCCTTCCAGAAAGCCCTCCCACTCGTCCGGCATGAAGGCGTAGAGCGCCATGTCGCCCTCCCCGTAGGGCAGGCGCACGCCCACCAGCCCTTCCTCCGCCATGTATCCCAACCTCTCGGTCTGGTGCATGAACGGCACCTCTACCGGCGAGCCGTTCAACCGGTGGAAGGGCCGCGGCTCGGTCCGTTCGGGGTCGAAGCGCTCCTTCCACTCCCCCTTGAAGTAGAGGGCGTTCACCAGCACCATCCGCTCATCCGGGGTAGTCTCGCTGATCAAGTCCGTGATGCGATCCCGGGTACGGCGCGCCACCCAGCGGTTGATCGCCTCGGCGGCCTGGGGCCGGCCGAAGGTGGTCTGGTGCAGCTCGGCGCCGTAATACCCCCCGGCCACCTCCCGGAAAGCCTGGACCACCGCAAATCCCGTCTGATACCAGATGCCGTTTGCCCTCTCCAGTTCCACCTTCTTGCCCGGGTGAGCCATGAGCCCCCAGAGGTCCCGCATGCCCTCGTTTACGGCGCCGGGGTCCATCCCGGCGTAACCCAGGGCAGCCAGCATCTCCGCCTGCGTCTCGCCCCGGGCCCCGTTGGCGGTGAGGCTCAGGACCACCTGCGCGCTGACGGGCGAGAGGAAGAGGTTCTCCCGGGGCCGCTCGGCGGCGACCGCCCGGAGCAGGTCGATGCCGAAACGGTCAGTGGCCTCCACGAACGCCTGGTCCATCGTCTTGGGGCGGGGCGGAGGCGCCGCCAGGCCGGGGCTCGCACAGCCCTGGAGGAGCGGCCCCGCCAGCAGCGCCGCCGCGAGCAGCGCCGGCAACCAGGTCCGTAGGTGCAAGAGCTGCACGCCACACACCCCCTACTGCGGGTTCACAATCGCACCCAGGAAGAGCGTAACGCCCGTGCGGTCGTCGCGGATGGCCAGCAGGAAGGGCCGGTCCAGCAGCACCGCCGGGGGTGGGTCGGGCCGTGCGCTGGTGGCGGTCACGCCCACGCCGGTGGCCGCCGCCGCCTCGGTTCCCTCCTCGTTCAGCTCGAGGAAGGTCTTCTGGATCACCCGGCTCACGTACAGCTCCGGACCGTCCGTAAACAGACCGCCCAGGTCGGCCAGGCCAGGCACGAACGCCTGCCGCATCCCCATCGCATTCAGGGGCTCGCTCAGTTCCGCCTGGTCGGTGAGCTTCACCTTGGGCATGGAGAGGCGGATTTCCCGCTCGCCCATCGCGGCGATCCACCCGGCGTACCGGTCGGGGGTGAGTCCCTCCACGAAGCCCTCCCACTCGTCCGGCATGAAGGCATAGAGCGCCAGACCGCCCTCGCCGTAAGGCAGCCGCACGCCGGTGAGTCCCGTATCCCTCAGGTAGCCGAAGGTGGCAGTCTGGTTCATGAAGGGAACCTCCACGGTGCCGCCGTGCGGCAGGTAGAAGGGCTGCGGGTGGGTACGGTTGGGATCGAACAGCTTCTGCCAGGCGCCCTTGAAGTAAAGCGCGTTCACCAGCCACATCCGGTCGTCTGCGCTGGTGCGGTCCACCAGCTGCGGGATCCGGCCCCCGGTCTGCTCCGAGACCCAACGGTTGATGGCTGCGGCCGCGGCAGGATCCCCGAAGGTGGTCTCGCTCACCTGCGCCCCGTACTGCTGCGTGGCGATGGTGAGGAAGTCCGGCGCCACCGTCAGGCCCTTCTGGTACCAGATGCCGTTGGCCGTGGAGAGTTCCACCTTGTCGCCCGGGTGGGCCATGATGCCGCGCAGGTCGCGGATGGCCTGGTTGACGGTCGCCAGATCGGTCTCGCCGTAGCCCAGGGCGGCCAGCATCTCCTGCTGCGTCTGGCCGCGGGCGCCGTTGGCCGCGAGACTGAGGATTACCTGAGCGCTGACCGGCGAGAGGAACAGGTTCTGTTCCGGCCGCCCGGTGTGCACCGTCCGGAGCAGGTCGATGCCAAACTGGTCGGTGGCCTGGGTGAGGGCCGGATCCACGGCTTCGGGACGGGGCGGCGGGGCGGCCATCCCTGCTCCGCCGGAACCGGGGAGGGTACCGCCGCAGGCGGCCAGGAAGATGCCCAGTAGCACCAGCCCGGCCGGTAGCCGCAGCATCATCGGGACGATCATCATCGCACCTCCTTGGCTGTGCGCCGGTCCGGGCCGCTCCCGCGGGCCCGGTGCCGTCGCTGGATCTGCGGTGCCTTTCGTGTGGAACTCCAGGGGCTCACGGGGTCCGTGACCGCGCCCAGGAAAAGCAGGGCGCCGGTTTCGTCATCGCGTGTGGCAAGCAGGAACGGGCGGTTGACCTCCAGGAGCGGCAGCGGCTCGCTCTCCAGCATGCCCCCCGGTCACGGCGGCTGCCTCGGTGTCCTCCTCGCTGACCTCCAGGCTCCGGGCCGTCCGTCGCCGAAGAGGGGGCAAAGGTGCCGGGCCGGGGCAGCGCCGGGTTGAAGGGCTCGCTCCGGGCGCTCCGGAAGTAGGGCCCGCTGGCCAGGACCATGACCGTGTCAGGCCGGGTCTCCTCCAGTAGTTTTTCAATCTTTTCCCGGGTCTGCTCAGCCGCCCAGGCGTTGATCCTGTCGGTTCCTTCCCGTGTTCCGAACTCAGCCTGCGCCACCGCCGCAGACCGCGTTCGCCACGGCGGCGTCTCGCCGCGGGCGCCGCCCATCAGGGTCAGGACCAGGCTGGCGCTCACAGGGGAGGCCACCCACCGAGGCCGCACTCAGGCGATCGTCCACCGCGGGCGGGCCGGCCTTGCGCACCGTCGGCTCGACCGCACCAAGACCACCGCATCCCGCCAGCAGAGCCGCGGGCAGCGCGGCAGCGAGCAAGCGTCTCGCCGGCCATCCCCTCCTACACCTCAGACGGGGGCGAGCCCTTCGCGCGTTTCAGAGGGCCCACCGGACTTTTCCGTCAGGAACGAGAACCCCCGAAGGCCGCACGCCTTCGGGGGTGATGGGGACGTTTCTGTGCTGTGGACCAGCCGGTCAGCTCGCCCGCTTGAGCGGTTTGACAGCCGTGAGGTGCCGGCGGCAGGTGATGAGGGCATGCCGCCCCACCAGCGCGATCGCACCGTGCAGGAGGCCGAAAGCCACCAGGGCCAGCGGATGCCCGTACCCGCGCAGGGCGAGGTAGATGTTGAGCACCAGGCCCGCGATCAACTCGACCCAGATGGCCAGCTTGACCAGTTCGCGGTTCAGGTGGGGCTGACGCGCCCCTCGCAGCAGGAAGACGCCCAGGACCGCCACGATGGCCCCGATGAAGAAGACCCCGTCTGCCAGTACTTTCTGGCCGCCAGGCTCCAGATCTACTCCGACGGTCGGGAGGGCCACGGAGACGAGCAACGGGTTGAACAGGAATGCCATGAGCAGATACAGGGCCCCCACCGCATACATCCAGCCGCTCAGGTAGCGCATCCCCCACACCTCTCCCGTTGTTATGATTCTGTTGTCTTTCAAATATAGCAGAAGAATCTCACGCTGTCGAGGGGGATGTAGATCTTTCTACCTAGGGGGTCTACCCTACGGTCGGGCGGGAGCCCTAGGGTTCTATCAGCGCTCCTGGACCTGCTCCCGACCCCAGAGCAACCGGCTGAGCAGCAAGGCCCACACGTAGCCGCCTGCCACCTTGGCCAGGAACTGCCCCGCCACGACGTCGGGCATGAGGGTGCCGAAGGCCACGGAGGAGAAGACGATGGAGTCCACGGCGGCCGAGACAACGTTCGAACCGTTCACCCGGCGGAGCTTGGACTGGTGCCGCAACAGGTGGTAGACCAGCGTGTCCGCCGAACCGGAGGCGGCAAAGGCGACGAATGAGGCCAGGGCGATCCGTCCGGCCGAACGGTTGAGCAGCCACGAGAGCACCGAGCCGGCCAGGATCAGCAGGGCCATCTTGAGCCACAGGTGCCGGCCTTCCCAGCGCTCGTGCAAGGCGTCGCGACTGGTGATGTCGAGACCGATGAAGAGGAACGAGTTGAGGATGCTGAAATACGGCCCGAAGTAGGCTACAGTCAGGTTAGCGGCCACGATCGCCGCCAGGTACACCGCGATGAGCATTCACTTCGACTCCTTCGGTGCGCTGCCCATCCGCTGAAACTTTCTGGCTGGATGGACAGTAGTGGAGAGTAGAGCACCAGATGGGAGGCCCGCCGATGGACCGGGATTCGACGATCATCGAACTCTGCCGACAAGGCCATGCGGCGGGGTTCACTCGCCTGGTGGCAGCCTATCAGGAGAGAGTCTACCGCACCGCCTACGCCTTCGTCCAGAACCGGGAGGACGCGCAGGACCTTACGCAAGAGGTTTTCTTGCGCACCGTGCGCGCAATCGACTCGCTCGACGCCTCCCGCCCGCTGTGGCCGTGGCTGAGGCGGGTCACGACCAACCTGGCGCTCACCCTGCTCAAGCAGCGGCGGGGGCACCTGCCGCTGGACCACCTGCCGGAAGCGGCCCTGGTGGCCGAGCCGGCATCAGAGCCAGCCTGGACCTTGCTGGACCTGCGGCAGGCCTTGGCGGACCTGCCCCCCCTGTGGCGGGTGGTGGTCACCCTCCGCCACCAGGAGGACCTCTCGTATGAGGAGATTGCCCGCCTCACCGAACTTCCCGTCGGCACCGTGAAGACGTACCTGTTCAGGGCCAGGCGGTTCCTCAGGGCCCGCCTGGCCGTCCAGGAGGAGTGACCGCCCGTGCAGTGCAGCGACGACCTGGTTCAGCTTTACATTGACGGCACCCTCCACGCCGCCGAGGCGGCGGTGGTGGAGGCGCACCTGGAGACCTGCCCCTCCTGCCGCCGGAGGGCAGCCACCTTCAAGGCCCTCTGCTGGGACCTGAGCCGCCCCGTACAGCCGACTCCGGCATCGTCCCTGGACCCTGACGCGCTGGCGGAGCGGTTGCTGGCGGAACACCGCCGGCTGCAGGCGTCGCATGCGCCCGGGAGGGGTGCCCTGGGTCTCGCGCTGCTCTGGCTCACGGCTAACCCTGCGGTCGTCCGGCCCCTCCGGACCGTCGGCAGCCTGGGCCACGCCGGGGCCGGCGGACTCCTGCGGGCCGGCCACCGTGCGCTGAGGCGCCTGCTACGGCGGGAAGGGGGAGGTTGACCTGCCGGTACTGCTCGGAACCCTGGCGACGGTTCTGCTGTGGACCCTGCTCGTGCTGCTGGGTCTGCTGGCCCTGCTCGGGCTCACGCTGCTGTTCGTGCCCTGGCGGTTCCGCCTGCGGGCCGAGGCGGATCTCGCAGCTGCAGACGGGGAGGATGCTCTCACAGGCAGCGCGGAGGGCCGGCTGCGCCTCCGGTGGGGGGTGCTGAACCTGGCGGTGGCGGCTGCCTGGAACCACGGGGCGCCGGTGCAGTGGGACGTGCGGTTGCTGGGTCGCCCGCTCAAGGGTGGCGGCCGGGGAGCGGCCGCGCGGCGGCCTGGCCGGTGGAGGCGGCGGGGCACGCCCGGGCGGAGAGCGCGGAGGCGGCCGGGGCGGCGCCCCAGTCCCGCCCTGCTGAAGGCCGTTGTGCAGGAACTGGCGCGGCTGCCCGGCCGGTTCTGGCGCTCCCTCGGCACCACTGCGGCCGGCGAGCTGACCTACGGCTTCAGCGACCCTTCCGTGACCGGCTTCTGCGAGGCCGTGCGCTGGGGCACCGGCCTCGGCCGCTCGCTGCGGCTCAGCCCCGATTTCTCCCGCCCCTGCCTGGTGGGCTGGGCGGAACTCACCGGCAGCCTGTACGGCTTCCGGTTACTGATCATCGCCTGGCGGGTACTGCGGAGGCGGGAGATCTGGAACTACCTGGTCGGCCAGATTCGATTCCGGCCCATTCGGCAAATCCTAATGCAAGGAGGATCCTGACATGCCACTGGAATTCCTGAGCGTCGTGACGGAGACCCTGGAGAAGCACCTGAGCACCAAGACGGTGGTAGGGGAGCCCGTCACCGTCGGCGCGGTGACCTTGATTCCGGTGATCGACATCACCTTCGGCTTCGGCGCCGGCAGCGGCGAGGGCCACGACGAGCGGCAGGGGGGCAGCGGCGGCGGTGGCGGCGGTGGCGCCCGACTCTCCGCCCGGGCGGTGATCGTGATCCGGGACGGCGACGTCTCGGTCCTCCCCCTGCACAAGGGGGGCGCCATCGACAAGATCGTGGAGTCGATTCCCGGGCTGCTCGAACAGGTGCAGGCACGCAAGCAAGGGGAGAAGGCCCAGAACGAGGCGGCGCAGGCCTAGCCGGCCCTCCGCCAGGCGCTTTCCCGTCGCAGGCACAACGCAGGCCCCCCGGCAACCCCGGGAGGCCTGCTTGCGTTCATCAGCCGATCCGCCGGGCGACCTCGGCGGCCATCTCCATGGTGCCCAGGACCGCCGTGCCGGGCACCCGGATGTCGGTGGTGCGGAGGCCCTCCTCCAGCGCCCGGGCGACCGCCCGCTCCACGGCAGCCGCGGCCTCAGCCTGTCCCAGGGAGTGGCGCAGCATCATGGCGCCGCACAGGATGGCAGCCAGAGGGTTGGCACGGCCCTTCCCCGCGATGTCCGGGGCGGAGCCGTGGATGGGCTCGTAGAAGCCCTTCGGCAGGCCGTGCGCGTTCCTGACCTCGCCCAGCGAGGCGGACGGCAGGAGGCCGATGGACCCCGTGAGCATCGCCGCCTCGTCGGAGAGGAAGTCGCCGAACAGGTTGGAGGCCAGCATCACGTCGAAGTCGCCAGGCCGGCGCAGGATCTGCATCGACGCGTTGTCGGCCAGGAGGTGCTCCACCTCCACGTCGGGGAATTCCCGGGCCACCTCGTCGACCACCGTCCGCCAGAGCCGGCCGGCCTCCATCACGTTCGCCTTGTCGACGGAGGTGACGCGGCGCCGCCGGTCCCGGGCGATGGTGAACGCCATGCGGGCGATGCGTGCGATCTCGGCGTCGGTGTACACCTCGGTGTTCACGCCCCGGCGCGTGCCGTCCGGGAGCGTGGTGATGCCCCGGGGTTCGCCGAAGTAGATGCCCCCGACCAGCTCACGCACGATGATGAAGTCGACGCCGCCGCCGATGATCTCGTTCTTGAGGGGCGAGGCATCCTTCAGGGGTGGGTAGAGCAGAATCGGACGGAGGTTGGCGTAGAAGTCGTAGCGCTTGCGAATGGCCAGCAGCGCCGCCTCCGGGCGGTACTCCCAGGGAAGCCCGTCGTACTTGGGCCCGCCCACCGCGCCGAAAAGGATGGCGTCCGCCGCGTCACAGGCGTCCCGGGTCTCGTCGGGGAAAGGCGTTCCCACCGCGTCGTAGGCGGCTCCGCCCACCAGGTGCTCGGAAAACTCGAGTGTGAAGCCGTAGACCTTTGCGGCTGCCTCCAGCACCGTGACCGCCCCCCGGATCACCTCAGGGCCGATCCCGTCGCCAGGGAGACACGCAATTCGATAGGCAGTCCCGGTCAAGGTAGACACCTCCCGTTGGGGTTGTGAGCCGGGCGTGGTGAGCTGCGAGCCCTTGAGCAGCGGGCGGCGGTGAGCGGTGTCTGGCGGGTGGCGAGTTCGTGGTTTGGCCATGCCGCAGCGTGAGCCGGCTTGGGTGAAAGTTTAGCACGTTAAAGGGTTCAAGGCAACGCTTTCTCGCCAGCCCGTGCCAGGAACCGGGCCGTGTTGACGATGAACCGTTCGTGCGTGCCGGCGCCAATACGCTCCCGGTCGTCGAACGCCTCGACACGGAAGACCAGTCGCCGGCCCTCCACCTGCTCGAGCGTAGCCACGGCCCGCACGGTCAGCCCCGGCGGGGTCGCGGCCAGATGCTGCACATTCACCAGCGTCCCCACGGTGGTCTCGCCTTCGGCCAGGTGCGGTGCCACCGCCCGGGCGGCCGCCTGCTCCATCAGCGAGATCATCATGGGTGTGGCAAACACGGCAACGCCGCCGCTGCCGACAGCGCTGGCGCAGTTCTCCGGGGTCACCTTCGTCGTCGCCTCGGCGGTGAGGCCAGGGGAAAGAGGCATGCGAGTCCCTCCCATTCTGTTCTGCCCCTCAGTTTCGTCTAAACTGCAGCCGTTCCTGCTGAGGCGGGCACCTGCTTCGGCGCCTGCTGGCCGATCCGGCTATTTGTGCGCAGGTCCGCCGCGACAGCCCCGCTTTCCGGAGGCGCTCACCCTCCGTGTCACCCTGCTTGACAAGGAGTGATCCACCGTGGCCCGCCGCTTTGATCCCGAAGATGCCTTGCGGCTCCTCGGCGAGAGCCGGCGCCGCTGGCAAGATCCGGAGCAGGTGCTCCGCCACCTGGACCTCGAACGGTACACCGCGCTGGCCGACGTGGGCTGCGGGCCGGGCTGGTTTGCGCTGGAGGCGGCTCGTCGGTTGCCTCCGGAAGGCCGCGTGTATGCCATCGACCTCAGCCCGGAGATGCTCGCACTGCTGGCACGGCGGGTGCAGCAGGCGGGGCTGCACAACGTCGTGGCCGTGCTGGCCGAGGAGGAGGACGAATGGCCGGTGCCCACCGAGGTCTGCGACGCCGCGCTGGTCGTGAACGTCTACCACGAGGTGGACCCGGCCTCCCTGTTCGTGGGAGAGGTGAAGCGCATCCTCCGGCCCGGAGGTGTCTGCCTGTTGGTGGACTGGAAAACAGAGGCGACCCCGGAAGGGCCGCCTCTGGCCGAGCGGGTCGAACCGCAAGACGTGGTGGCGGAGTTCACCGCCACGGGGTTCCACTACGAGGGCCCCTGCGACGTGGGGCCATACTCGTACGGCCTGAAGTTCATCAAGACGGTGTAGGGTCAACAGAAGAGGCCCGCCTGGCGGGCCTCCTGTGGTGGCAGGGTCACAACTCGCCCCGTTGCCGGCGACCTTCGAGCCAGCACTTGCGGCAGCGGGCCTCATACTGTTCGCCGCCGCCGACCAGGACGTCCTCCGTCTTGGCCTGCTTGGCGAAAGGCTTGGTGGCAGGCTCACCGCACACCACGCAGACGCCGTAGAGGGTCGTGATGCTGTCGGCCAGGGCGAGCAGCTGGGGCATGCAGCCGAAGGGCTTCCCCTCCGAAGTCTGCGACAGCCCGGCGATGATCACGTAATGGCCGCGGTTGGCCAGCTCCTGCACGGTGTCCACCAGCGACTCATCGTAAAACTGCGCCTCGTCGATCGCGATCACGTTGGGCCTGTGCATCTCGGCGTACCAGAGAATCTCCAGCGGGTTGTCGGTGAGGACGGCCTCGAAGCGCAGGCCGTCGTGCGTCTCGACGACCTCTTCGTCAGTGTACCGCCGGGCCATCCGGGGCTGGAAGACGACCGCGGTGCGCTTGGCGAGGATGTAGGTCCTGACCCGTCGGATCAGCTCTGTGGTCTTGCCGGCGTACATGGTACCCGAGGTGATCACGTCGATCCAGCCATAGTTCAGATTGCGGAGCAACGGCGGCGCCTCCCCTGGATACTGGTACAACTTCTATTGGGGTTTCGAGGCGCCACACCGCGATTCCTTCGCCCCTCTCACCTCTCACGGGTTGCCGTTGCCCTCTGCCGCCCCACGGTTGCCTCCTGGCGTCGCTCACCCGGTGGCCACATGCGCCTCGCGACCCCCGCCGACCCCGGCTTCGCCGCCGCCTCACCGTGCGGGCCGTCTGCCGCCCACCGCGGGTGACACCGCCCACAAGCCACTGCCACTCTCGCTGCCCACAACTCACTGCCGTGCGCACCGCTCACTCGCCCTTCGCTCACCGCCCCGGATCGGCCGGGTTCTCGGGCACCAACCCCGGCTGCTCCGTGATGTGCCGGCGATAGGCCTCCACCCCCTCGGCGATGGCGCGGGCGACGATCTTCTGGTACTCGGGCTGCTGCAGCTTTTCCCGCTCCGTCTGGTTGGAGAGGAACCCCATCTCGACGATGGCTGCCGGCACCTCCGTGTTGCGCAGCACAAAGTAGTCGCCGGGCAGGGCGTAGCGGGTCGTGTCCGTCAGCTCCCGGAGCCGGTTCTGAATCGCCATGGCCAGGATCTTGGCCTCGGGCAGTCCGCCCTTCTGGTAGAAGGTCTGGGCGCCCCAGCAGTTGCATCGGTCCTTGTTGGCGTGCAGCGACAGGAACAGGTCGGCCTGGTGTTCCTGCACCAGGGCCACCCGTTGCTGGAGGTCCTCCCGCACGGAGCGGGAGTAGTGCCGGTCGCTGTCGCGGGTGAGGATCACCGTGGCGTCCCGCGCCTCCAGCTGCTCCTTCAGCAAGAAGCTCACCTGCAGGGTGAGATCCTTCTCCCGCACGCCGTCCACCACCGCACCGGGGTCCCACCCGCCGTGTCCGGGGTCCACCACAATCACCATGCCGGCCAGCGGCCCCGGCTCCTTCGCCGGCGCCTCCGGCTCCTGCGCCTGCTGGCGCAGCGCCCTCATCCCCCTCCAGGCCGAGTGAAGCGCAACCGCCACGACGAGAACGACCAGGCCCAGCAGCAGGACCTGGGTCCACACTGACCTGCGCACAAGCCTCCCCCCTGCGGAGAAAGGTATGCGCCGGCTTGTCTGAAATGCTCGTCTCCTGTGGTGCCCACCCCGGCGGCCGCCATCGGACAGAAAAAGACCCGTGGCGATCTGGCGCCACGGGCCTGTCCGGTTCTAACGCTTGGAGAACTGCGGGCGCTTGCGGGCCTTCTTCAGGCCGTACTTGCGGCGCTCCTTCATCCGCGGGTCGCGGGTGAGGAAGCCAGCCTGCTTGAGGACGGGGCGGAGCGACGGGTCAAACCTCAGCAGGGCCCGGGAAATGGCGTGGCGGCAAGCGCCAGCCTGGCCGGAGATTCCGCCGCCGATCACGTTCAGATACACGTCGAACTTCCCCGTCGTACCGGTGAGGGCCAGGGGGCTCTCCACCAGCATGCGCAGGGTCTGAATGCCGAAGTAATCCTCAAGGGTGCGGCCGTTCACCACGAAGTTGCCGGTGCCAGGCACCAGGCGGGCGCGGCAGATGGCGTTCTTCCGGCGGCCGGTACCCCAGTACTGCGTCAGCGTCGACATCGATCAACACGCCTCCTCTCGATTAGAGCTCAAGCGGCTCGGGCTTCTGCGCCGCATGCGGGTGCTCCGGACCGGCGTACACCTTGAGCTTGCGGTACATCTGCCGGCCGAGCCGGTTGTGGGGAAGCATGCCCTTGATGGCGAGCTCGAGGACGCGCGTGGGGTGGGTGGCGATCATCCGCTCGAAGGTGATGGCCTTCTGGCCACCCGGATAGCCGGAATGGCGCAGGTAAACCTTCTCGGCGAACTTCTTGCCGGTGACCTGGACCTTGTCCGCGTTGATGATGATGACGTAATCGCCGCAATCCACGTGCGGGGTGAAAGTCGGCTTATGCTTGCCACGCAGAATAGCGGCGACCTGCGAGGCCAACCGCCCGAGAGTCTTGCCCTCGGCGTCAACCACGTACCACTTCCGCTCGATATTCTGCGGATTGGCCATGAATGTAGTGCTCACTGGATTCCCTCCTACGGCAGATGGATCGCTGAGGGGCATCTATGGCATCGGTCGGCGCCTGGCGTACACGCCCTACTCGGGGGGAAGGCGTGAGGTCCAGGTCGCTCCTGGTCTTAACCCCTTGCCTCCAGTGGCTGCGAGGTCAACAGCCTTTAGTATACATTGGTGGCGAAACCACGTCAAGACGACGATTCCTCGTCATCGGCGTCCTGAGCCAACCACGGCGGACGGCCCGGGCCGTCGCCGTAGATGACCTCCTCCAGGCAGAGGCCGTGGGGAGGCAGCGTGCGCCCCGCGTACCGGCGCTCGCCGGTCTCCAGGGCCTTCCTGACCTCCGCGAGGGTGCGGCGGGCAGCGCCCACCTCCAGCAGGGTGCCGGCGATGATGCGCACCATGTTGTACAGGAAGCCGTCAGCCGTCACATCCAGGTAGAGCAACGGCCCGTCCTGCGTCAGCGTGAGCCGCGTGATCGTCCGCACCGTCGTTCGGGCCGATCCCCCGGTGGCGCGGAACGCGGCGAAGTCGTGCCGGCCCACCAGCAGCTCCGCCGCGCGGCGCATCGCCGCCACATCCACGGGGCGGTGCCAGTGGTAGGCGTAGAGGCGGGTCAGCGGCGAGGGATAGGGCGAGATGTGGAAGGTGTACCGGTACCGCTTCTCCCGCGCCCAGTAGCGGGCGTGGAACTCGGGCGGCACCAGCGCCGCACCCACGACAGCGATGTCGTCGGGCAACCGGCTGTTCATCGCGGCCGGCCACCGGTCGATGGGGATGTTGGTAGACTGGGTGCGCACGTGGACCACCTGACCCCGGGCGTGAACGCCGGCGTCGGTGCGGCCGGCGGCGGAGGCGATGCGCAGGTCCGGCTCGCCCGTGACGGCGCGCAGCGCCTCCTCCAGCCGCTCCTGCACCGTCACCGCGTTGGGCTGCCGCTGGAAGCCCGCATAAGCCGTGCCGTCGTAAGCGATCGTCAGCTTCACCGACTGCACACCCTCACCTCCCCTGCGGAACGCTGGCTGCCCCGGGCAAGCCTAGCCCAAGCCGGTCAGGCGCAGGACCGCGACGAGGACGACGAACCCGACCAGCACGGCCAGGGCGACGCCGTCCCGGGGCGCGAAAACCAGTTCGTACATCCGCGTGCGGCCGTCGCCGCCCCGGTACCCCCGGGCTTCCATGGCCGTGGCCAACTCATCCGCCCGCCGGAAGGCGGCCACGAAGAGCGGCACTAGCACGGGCACCAGGCTCCGCACCCGCGCCATGAGGGAGCCGCTGGAGAAGCTGGCGCCACGGGCCTGCTGGGCCCGCATGATGCGGTCGGCCTCCTCCGCCAGCGTGGGGATGAACCGCAGGGCAATGGTCATCATCAGGGCCAGCTCGTGCGCCGGAACGCCGATGGGCCGGAGGGGCCGCAGCATCCGCTCGAGCCCGTCGGTGAGCCGGATCGGCGAAGTGGTGAGCGTGAGCAGCGAGGCGATGATCACGAGGAGCAGGAGGCGGGTGGTGGTGACGCCCACCATCACCAGGCCGTCCCGCGTGGCCGTGAGCGGCCCGAGGCGGAAGAGCGGTTCGCCCGGCGTAAGGAACAGGTTGAACGCCGCGGTGATCACCAGGAAGATCAGAATGGGGCGCAGGCCCCGCAGAATCAGCCGGAGGGGGACCCGCGAGAGGGCAACCAGGATCAGGGTAAACAGGATGCTGGCGAGATAACCGGGCCAGGCGCGGGGCAGGAAGATGGCCACCGAAAGGAGCAGGACCCCGGTGATCTTCACCCGGGGATCGATGCGGTGCAGCAGGGAATTGCCCGGGAAGTACTGGCCGATGGTCACGCCCTGAAAGGTCACCGCCGGTCAGCCCCCTTTCCCCTCGCCTGCAAGGCCGCCTTGATGGCCTCCACCGCCTGGTCCAGCGTGACGATGTCGGGCGGCAGATCCCAGCCGCGCGCCCGGAGCTTGTCCGCGAGGTCCACCGCCGCGGGCACGCCCAGCCCGATGGCCTCCAGCTCAGCCCGGCGGGCAAAGAGTTCCCGGGGCGTGCCCACCATGTGCACCCGGCCCCGGTGCATCACCAGCACGCGGTCGGCCCGCTCGGCCACGTCATCCATTGAGTGAGAGACGAGGATCACGGTCATGCCCAGCGCCGGGAAGGTGCCCACGAGATCGAGGATCTCGGCCCGCCCCTGCGGATCGAGACCAGCCGTGGGCTCGTCCAGGATCAGCACCCGCGGCTCCATGGCGAGGACCCCCGCCAGGGCCACCCGGCGGGCCTGGCCGCCCGAGAGGCCAAAAGGCGAACGGTCCTTGATGTCGGCGGGCAGCCCGACCCGCTCCAGGGCCGACAGCACGCGCCGCTCCACTTCGGCGGCGTCCAGGCGCATGTTGCGCGGTCCGAAGGCAACGTCTTCGAAGACCGTCTCGCCGAAGAGCTGGTGCTCCGGGTACTGGAAGACCAGGCCCACGCGCTGCCGCACCTTCCGCAGGTCAGTGGAGCGGTCGGCGAGGTCCATGCCGTCCACCAGCACGCGGCCGCTGGTCGGCCGGAGGAGGCCGTTCATGTGCTGAATCAGGGTCGACTTGCCCGATCCTGTCGGACCAATGATGCCCCAGAACTCGCCGTCGGGGATGGTGAGCGTGACGTCCTCGAGCGCCTTCCACTCGAACGGCGTTCCGGGCTGATAGATGTGGCTTACCCCTTCGAAGACAATTGGCATAAGGCCTCCACCAGCTCATCCAGCGTCAGTATTGTACGCGGCAGCGGAACCCCGTCGGCCCGAAGCCGCTCGGCCACCTGCACGGCAGGGGGCACGTCCAGCCGGAGCTCGCGCAGGCGCTCCGCCTGGCTGAACACCTCGCGCGGGGTGCCGACCATCTGGACCTTCCCCCGGGCCATGACGATCACCCGATCGGCCACGGCGGCCTCCTCCATGAAGTGGGTGATCCAGACCACGGCCATGCCCAGCTCACGGTTGAGGCGGCGCACCACCTCGAGCACCTCGGTCCGCCCGGAAGGGTCGAGCATCGCCGTCGGCTCGTCCAGCACCAGGCAGGCCGGACGGAGGGCCAGCGCCCCGGCAATGGCCACCCGCTGCTTCTGGCCGCCCGAGAGAAGGTGCGGCGGCCGGAGACGGTGGGCGGTCATGCCGACGGCCGCCAGGGCCTCGGCGACGCGCACCCGGATCTCCTCTGGGGGCAGCCCCTGGTTCTCGGGGCCGAAGGCCACGTCCTCCTCGACCACGGCCGCGACGATCTGGTTGTCCGGGTTCTGGAAGACCATGCCCACCCGGTCCCGAACGGGCCAGAGGTTGTGCTCCTCACGGGTGTCGAGGCCGTCCACCAGCACCCTGCCGGTGCGGGGCAGCAGGAGGGCGTTGAGGTGCCGGGCCAGGGTGGACTTCCCCGAACCGTTCATGCCGAGCACGGCCAGGAACTCGCCTCGCCGGACAACGGCGTCCACGCCGTCCAGTGCAAGGGTAACCGGAGCGCCGTCGGTGCCGTCCTCCCGCCCGTAGGCGTAGGTGACCTGCTCGACCACGATGTAAGGATCGGCCACGACACATCTCCCTCCCGTCTCGTTGAAACGCCCGGGCGCTTGCGCGCCCGGGCGTATCGCACCAGTTGGCTTAGACCAGTTCGAGAATCGCCATGGGGGCTGCGTCGCCCTTCCGGACGCCGGCCTTGATCACCCGGGTGTAACCGCCGTTGCGGTCAGCATACCGGGAGGCAATGTTCTGGAACAGCTTGGTGACCACCGACTCGTCGTAGATGTAAGCCAGAGCCTGCCGCCGGGCGTGCAGGTCGCCGCGCTTCGCGAGGGTGATCATCTCCTCGGCGATGGCCTGAACCTCCTTCGCCTTGGCCTCGGTCGTTTCGATCCGCTCCTTGTCGAACAAGGCCGTCACCAAAGCCCGGAACAGCGCCTTGCGTGCGGAGCTATCGCGACCGAGCTTCTGATAATGAGCCATCTTTCTCGTTCACCCCTATCCTGTCCAGATGAAAGCGCTTCGGGGCTAGTCGTCGGACTGCCGCAGACTGAGGCCGAAGGCCGCCAGCTTGGTCTTGACCTCTTCCAGCGACTTCTTGCCCAGGTTGCGCACCTTCATCATCTCTTCGTCTGTCTTGGAGCAGAGCTCCGCCACCGTGTTGATGCCGGCGCGCTTCAGGCAGTTGTAGGAACGAACCGACAGATCGAGCTCCTCGATGGTCATCTCCATCAGCTTGTTGCGGTCGTCGTCTTCCTTCTCCTGCATGAACTCGATCTCGTCGGCGTCTTCGGTCAGCGAGATGAAGAGCTCAAGGTGCTCCTTCAGGATCTTCGCCGCCCACGAGCAGGCCTCGTCCGGGCGAACGGCCCCGTTCGTCCAGACCTCCAGGGTCAGCTTGTCGAAGTTGGTCCGGTTGCCGACGCGGGTGTGCTCGACGGTGTAGTTCACGCGGCGGATGGGGGAGAAGATCGAGTCGACGGGGATTACGCCGATGGGCATGTCGGGGGTCTTGTTCTGGTCGGCCGGCACGTACCCCCGCCCCTTGGCCACGGTGATCTCGGCAATCAGCCGTCCGCCCTTGTCCAGGGTGGCGATGTGCAGGTCCGGGTTGAGGATCTCCACGTCGGCGTCCGTATGAATCTCCCCAGCGGTGACTTCACCCTCGCCCTCTGCCTGGATGCGGAGAATCTTCGGCTCATCGCTGTGCATCCGGAGCGACAGCTGCTTGAGGTTGAGGATGATATCCGTCACGTCCTCGACCACGCCGGGGATCGTGGAGAACTCATGCAGCACGCCGTCGATCTTCACAGAGGTAACTGCAGCGCCCGGCAGCGAAGAGAGCAGGATTCGCCGCAGCGAGTTGCCAAGGGTGATGCCGTAGCCGCGCTCCAGAGGCTCCACCACGAACTTGCCGTAGCTGTTGTCCTCGGCGAGCACTACGGTCTCAATCTTGGGCTTTTCCATTCCGATCATCTGGTAGATACCCCCAATTCCCTGTCTCACTCACTTGTGAGCGCCCTACGCCACCGCCCCAGATCTTAGATCCGCTCCCCGGCCGCGGCCGAGACGAGGGCCGCGGCCCGCGCAACCGACGCGTTTATTACCGGGAGTAGAACTCGACGATGAGCTGCTCCTGAACCGGCGCGTCGATCTCGTCACGATTGGGCAGGCGCAGAACCGTGCCCCGCATGGCCTCGGGATCGACCGAGAGCCAGGCCGGCACCGTGCGCGATGCGGCTGCGACGACCTCCTTCAGCCGCTTGTGGTCGCGGGAGGACTCGCGCACAGCCACAACGTCGCCCTCACGCACCAGGTAAGAGGGGATGTTGACCTTGCGGCCGTTGACCTCGATGTGGGAATGCTTCACGATCTGGCGGGCCTCCGCACGGCTGGCGGCAAAGCCCATCCGGTACACCACGTTGTCGAGCCGCCGCTCCAGGAGCTGCAGGAGCACCTCGCCCGTGACACCCTTCTTGCGGCTGGCCATCTCGAAGTACCGCTCGAACTGCCGCTCCAGCACGCCGTAGAACCGACGGGCCTTCTGCTTCTCACGCAGCTGCAGGGCGTACTCCGACTGCTTGCGCCGGGCCACGCCATGCTGACCGGGCGGGGTCGCCCGCTTCACAACGGGGCACTTGTCGCTGTAGCACTTCTCGCCCTTCAGGTAGAGCTTAACGCCCTCCCGCCGGCACAGCCGGCAGACGGCTCCAGTGTATCGCGCCATGTCTTGCTACTTCCCTCCTGTTCCTACACCCGGCGCCGCTTCGGCGGACGGCAGCCATTGTGCGGGATCGGGGTCACGTCCTTGATCGTCGTGACCTCCAGGCCAGCGGCCTGCAGCTGGCGGATGGCCGCCTCACGGCCCGACCCCGGCCCCTTCACCAGGACCTCGACCTCGCGCACGCCGTGCTCCATCGCGTCCTTGGCCGCCTTCTCGGCCGCCATCTGCGCAGCGAACGGCGTGGACTTCCGCGAGCCCTTGAAGCCCATCGAGCCGGAGGTCGCCCAGGCGAGGGCGTTCCCCTGCATGTCGGTGATCGTTACGATGGTATTGTTAAAAGTAGAACGGATGTGGGCCACGCCCTTGTCGACGTGCTTCCGCTCCTTCCGCTTGGTACGAACGGCACGCTTTGCCATTTAGCCGTGTCCCTCCCTTTACTTGCCGGCCTTCTTCTTGCCGGCGACCGTGCGCCGCGGGCCCTTCCGGGTCCGGGCGTTCGTCTTGGTGCGCTGGCCGCGCACCGGCAGGCCACGGCGGTGCCGCAGGCCACGATAGCAGCCGATCTCGATCAGCCGCTTGATGTTCATCTGCACTTCACGCTGCAGGTCGCCCTCGACCTTGTACTCGTGGTCGATGACCTCGCGAAGCTTGGCCACCTGCTCTTCGGTCAGGTCGCGGACGCGGATGTTCGGATCGATACCCGTCTTCTGCAGGATCTCACGGGAAAGCGACCAGCCGATGCCGTAGATGTACGGCAAGGCAGCCTCAATGCGCTTGTCACGGGGCAGGTCCACACCTGCGATACGCGCCATTGTCCTGAAAAACCCTCCTCAAATCGGAAACACGAAGTTGAAAGAAAATGCACGACCCGTCCCGGAGCGACGACGCCGCAGGAAAAGTGGCGAGGGAAGAGGGACCTCGGCCACCAGCCGCTCCCTGACGGCGAGGCCGCCGGGTTCCAGCCCGGTTTTTGCACGCCTCCCGGCAGTGTCCGAACCTCGAGCCCATGCGGAAATGCCGGTGCTCCCCCTTACGTCCGCAAGAGGTGCGCCAGCCCAAGACAGGCAAAAACTTCACTGGTCTGCGGGGCCGCCGTACGGTTAGCGAAGCGCACGCCTCCGTACCCTACCCCTGCTTCTGCTTGTGCTTCGGGTTCTCGCAGATCACCATCACGTGACCGTGCCGCTTGATGATCTTGCACTTCTCGCAGATCGGCTTCACCGACGGGCGAACCTTCACGAGCAGCCCCTCCTCTCTTTACGCGCTCGCTCTGGCCGTGTGCGGTCCATGTCAAGCGCAGGGATGCAGACCAAAAAGGAAAAAGGAAAAGTCGGTTAACCGGCCTTCCGTGGGCCGATCTATTTATACCGGTATACGATTCTACCACGAGTGAGGTCGTAAGGCGACAGTTCCACCGTCACCCGGTCGCCTGGAAGGATCCGGATGAAGTTCATGCGAATCTTGCCGGACACGTGGGCGAGCACCTGGTGTCCGTTGGCCAGCTTCACCCGGAACATGGCGTTGGGCAGTGGCTCCACAACGGTGCCCTCAACCTCGATCACATCGTCCTTGGACATACGCGGATATCATCCCTCCTCACAGGCTCTCCCCAGGAATTTCGTCCAGGACCTTCGCGATCTCTTCGTCGGTGACCTTGGCGCCTCGTTCCAGTCGGAGAGCCAGGGAGGGATCCGCCCAACCAAGCACCTCCAGGTGCCGCCGATTCTTGTGCTTCGGGCGGGCCACCGTCCGCCGCCCACCGTTGGCCACCGCGACGAACCGCTCGTCCAGCACTCGCACCACGACGTATAAGGATCCCAGGTCGCGTCCGGCCAGAGATCGCACAATGGCGCCGGGCCTTAGACCCGGTTGGTCCACCGACGTGCACCTCCGTATTCCCAAGCGAAAGTGGGTTCGCACGCAGAGAGCAATATCATTATTATAGCACGAAACCGGGAAACTATTCCTCACGGCTTGGTGAGAATCTCCGGGCCGTTCTCCGTGATCGCCACCGTGTGCTCGAAGTGTGCCGAGTAGCTGCCGTCGGCTGTCACCGCGGTCCACCCGTCGTCGAGCACCCGCACCTCCCAGGTGCCCACGTTCACCATCGGCTCGATGGCCAGCACCATCCCGGGGCGCAGCAGCACGCCGGTGCCAGGCTGGCCGTAGTTGGGAACCGGGGGGTCCTCGTGCATCCGCGCCCCCACGCCGTGGCCCACAAAGTCGCGAACAACGCTGAAGCCCTGGGACTCTACGTACGACTGCACCGCGTGGCCCACGTCTCCCAGCCGATTGCCAGGATAACACCGGGCAATCGCTTTTTCAAGCGCGATTCGTGTGACTTCCAGCAGCCTGGCGGCCTCCGGCGACACCTTCCCGACGGGGTGCGTGTACGCCGAGTCGCCTACCCAGCCGCCGTAGGTCACCCCGAGGTCGATGGCGATGATATCGCCCTCCGCAAGCTTCCGGTCCCCGGGGATCCCGTGGACCACCACCTCGTTGACCGAGGCGCAGATCGACGCCGGGTAGCCGTGGTAACCCTTGAAGGTCGGAATGCCGCCGGCCTGGCGGATCAGCCGCTCGGCGAGGGCGTCGAGCTCCCGGGTGGTGATTCCCGGCTCGATCACCCGCGCCAGCTCCTGGTGCACCTGCCAGACGATCAGCCCGGCCTCCTTCATCTGCTGGATCTCGCGGGTCGTCTTGCGGATGATCATCGGTTGCCCTTGACGGCCTCCTTGATGTCTGCCGTGACCTTCTCCATCGGCTGATCGCCGTTTACGGTCCTCACCAGCCCCTGTTCGGCGTAGAACTGAAGCAGCGGCGCGGTCTGGTTGTGGTAGAGGCTCAGCCGCACGGCCACCTTCTCCGCCTGGTCGTCGCTGCGCTGGTACAGCTCACCGCCGCACCGGTCACAAACGCCCTCACGGGACGGGGGATTGTACTTCACGTGGTAGGTAGCGCCACAGGAGCGACAGACCCGCCGCCCCACGGCGCGGTCCACCAGCAGTTCGTCCGGGACGGCGATGTTGATCACGGCGTCGAGCGTGAGCCCCAGGTCGGCCAGCATCCCCTCCAGTGCACGGGCCTGGTCGGGGGTACGGGGGTAGCCATCCAGGATGAAGCCTTTCACGCAGTCGGGCTGCGCCAGCCGTTCCTTGACCATTGCGTTGGTGACGTCGTCGGGAACGTACTTGCCGGCGTCGACGTACTCCTTGGCCAGCTTGCCCAGAGGCGTCCCCTGCTGCATGTTGGCCCGGAAGATGTCGCCGGTCGAGATGTGCGGAATGACCTCCTGCTCGGCCAGCCTTGCAGCCTGCGTGCCCTTGCCGGCACCTGGAGGTCCCATCAGGATAATGTGCATCCGTTCCCTCTCCTCCTCAGAGCCCCCTGCGGGCGGGTCCGCGCCGCCCCCGCAGGTCCGCCCCGCACCCCGGGGGCCGGGTGGGCCGGGGGACGGCATCGGCCGTACCCGCGAGGACCGGTTCCGTCCCCTGCGGGACGGCCCGGTCCTCTGCGCGTCAACACGTACCTAGGTGCGCATGAATCCCTGGTAGTGCCGCATGACCAGCTGGGCCTCGAGCTGCTTGGCGGTCTCCAGCGCCACGCTGACGACGATGAGCAGCGAGGAGCCGCCGATGTACGCGTTCTGGACGCCCAGCAGACCGATCAGGGTAATCGGCAGGATGGTGACGGCCGCCAGGAACAGACCACCCACCAGGGTGAGCCGGTTGGAGATCCGCTCCAGGTACTCGGCGGTGGGCTTGCCCGGGCGGTAGCCCGGGATGAACCCGCCGTTCTTCTTGATGTTATCGGCGACGGTCTCCGGGTTGAAGGTAATCGCCGTGTAGAAGTACGTGAAGAAGATGATCAGCAACGCGTTGATCAGCATGAACCAGGCAGAGCGCGTATCAAAGTACTTCCCCACAAACATGGCGAACTTCGAGTACGGGACGAACTGTGCGATCGTAATGGGGAGGTACATCAGCGACGAGGCGAAGATCAGCGGGATCACGCCGGCCTGGTTGATGCGGATGGGCAGGTGAGTCCGCTGCCCGCCCATCACACGCCTGCCGACGACACGCTTCGCGTACTCCACCGGAATCTTCCGTACGCCTTCGTTGATAATCACCACGAAGACAACCATGAGGAGGGCGATCACAGCCACGCCCAGAGGCTGGAAGATGTTGTGCTGGCCGGCCTGAAGCAGTTGGATCTCGCTGCCAATGGAGTAAGGCAGCCGGGTGACGATGTTTGCGAAAATGATCAGCGAGATGCCATTGCCGATGCCCTTCTCCGTGATCTCCTCGCCGATCCACATCACGAGGGCGGTGCCCGCCGTCAGGCTCACCATGATCACGAAGAGGGTGGTCCAGTTGTTGTGGAGGAAGGCGCCAGAGTTCTTCAGGGCGTAACCGATGCCGAAGGCCTGCACGAGGCCCAGCACCACCGCACCGTAGCGCGTGTACTGCTGGATCTTCTTCCGGCCTTCCTCGCCCTCCTTCTGCAGCTCCTCCAGCCGCGGGATCACGACGGTGAGCAGCTGCATGATGATGGACGAGTTGATGTACGGGGTCACGCCCATCGCGACGATCGCGAACTTGGAGAAGGCGCCGCCTGCGAAGATGTCAAAGAACTGGAAAAGGCCGCCCGCTCCGAACACTCTCGCAAGCTGATCCAGGTCCACCCCAGGGACGGGAATATGCGCGCAGATCCGAATGAGCACGAGCATGCCGATGGTGAAGAGCAGGCGCTTCCTCAGGCCCGGCAGCCGCAGCGAACTGCGCAGCGTCTCCAGCATCCTCATGGCTGTTACTTCACCTCTTCGGTGGCTTCTCCGATAACCTCAACCTTTCCGCCCGCGGCCTCGATCTTCTGCCTTGCGGACTCGCTCACCGCGTGGGCCCGCACGGTCAGGGCCTTGGTGAGCTCGCCCGTGCCCAGGATCTTGACGCCCTTCACCGCACCCTTGCAGACTCGGCTCTCATGCAGCAGTTCCGGAGTAACGACAGTGCCCGACTCGAACCGCTCGAGGTCGGCGACGTTGACCACCTGGTACGTAACCTTGAACGGTGCGTTGGAGAAGCCCCGCTTGGGCAGCCGCCGCATCAGCGGCATCTGGCCGCCTTCGAAGCCCGGGCGGACGCCGCCGCCAGAGCGGGCGTTCTGGCCCTTGTGGCCCCTTCCGGCGGTCTTCCCGAGGCCGGAACCGATGCCGCGGCCCTTGCGCTTGCGCTCCTGGCGGGCACCGGGGTTCGGAGCCAGCTCATGCAGTTTCATCCGATGTCACCTCAGTTCGTCTGGGCTATCACAGGGGGCGCCGGCACGGACCGGCGCCGTCCGCGTTCTGGTCTTCGTGTGGCCCTAGCCCTCCTGCACCTCAACCATGTGCGCCACGCGGGCGATCATGCCGCGCACGGCGGGGTTGTCGGGCCGCTCCACCGTCTTGTTCAGCTTGGTCAGGCCCAGGGACTTGCAGGTGGCGACCACCTGCTTGTTCCGCCCGGCCAGGCCGCGCTTCAGCGTGATCTTCAACGTGCCAGCCATGGTCTCCACCCTCCTCTAGCCGAGGATCTCCTCAACAGCCTTGCCGCGCAGCTTCGCGACTTCCTCCGCGCTCTTGAGCTGCTTCAGGCCTTCGATCGTGGCGAGTACCTGGTTGGCCGCGTTGTTGGAGCCCAGGCTCTTGGTGAGGATGTCCCGCACACCGGCGGCCTCCAGCACCGCACGAACGGCACCGCCGGCGATCACGCCGGTACCGGGAGAGGCAGGCTTCAGCAGCACCTTGCCGGCGCCGAACTCACCGATGACCTCGTGAGGGATGGTCGTGCCCTTCAGGGGCACCGTGATCATGTGCTTCTTCGCGTCCTCGGTGCCCTTGCGCACGGCCTCGGGAATCTCGGCCGCCTTGCCCAGGCCGGCGCCCACGCGCCCGTTGCCGTCGCCAACGACCATCACGGCGGAGAAGCTCATGCGCCGGCCGCCCTTCACGGTCTTCGCGACGCGCCGGAGGTCGACCATTTTCTCCTTCAGTTCGGGCTGATTGCTCTCGTTGCGAGCCACGTTCGTGTTTCCCTCCCTCGACTTAGAACTCCAGGCCGGCTTCGCGGGCGGCCTCAGCGAGGGCGGCGACGCGGCCGTGGTAGAGGTACCCGGCACGGTCGAAGACCACCTTCGTCACGCCTGCCGCCAGTGCACGCTTGGCGATCACTTCGCCCACAATCGCAGCGGCAGCCTTGTTGCCGCCGCTGGCGCCCTGCAGCCGGGCCTTGACCTCGGGGTCGAGGGTCGAGGCGGAAACCAGCGTCCGGCCGACCGTGTCGTCAATCACCTGGGCATAGATGTTCTGGTTCGAACGGAAGACATTAAGCCGCGGCCGCTCGGGCGTGCCGTGGACGGTCTTCCGCACCCGCAGCTGGCGCACCCGGCGCGCCTTGTTGCGATCCTGCTTGATGATCATCCTCGGTCACCCCCCTACTTCTTACCGGTCTTGCCTTCCTTGCGCCGGATGTGCTCGCCGACGTACTTAATGCCCTTGCCGAGATACGGCTCGGGCGGCCGGACGGCCCGGATGTTGGCCGCAATCTGGCCGACCAGTTCCTTGTCGATACCAGACACGATGATCTGGTTGGGGGCCGGGACCTGGAACTCAATCCCCTGCGGCGGGTTGAACACCACCGGGTGCGAGTAGCCGACCGTCAGGGTGAGCGTCTGGCCGGTCTTGGCGGCACGGTAGCCCGTACCGACCAGTTCCAGCGCTTTCGAATAGCCCTTGGTGACACCCTCCACCATGTTGGCGATCAGGGTGCGGGTCAGGCCATGCAGCGCCTTGTGCTCCCGCTCATCGGAAGGACGGGACACGTGGAGGGCGCCGTTTTCGATCGAAATGCTCATGTCGGGGTGGAACTTGCGGGTGAGCTCACCCTTGGGCCCCTTCACGCGCACGACGGAGCCGTCGATGGTGACCTCCACCCCCGCGGGAATCGGAATCGGAGTCCGACCAATGCGAGACACGGCAGCACCTCCTTCCTTACCAGATGTAGCAGAGAACCTCGCCGCCGACGCCTTCCCGGCGGGCCTGCTTGTCGGTCATGACGCCCTTGGAAGTCGACAGGATGGCGATGCCGAGGCCACCCAACACGCGCGGGATCTGATCCCGCTTGGCGTATACCCGCAGGCCGGGCCGGGAAATGCGCCGCAGACCCGAAATGACCCTCGTCTTATTGGGACCGTACTTCAGGTAGATCCGAATCGTGCCCTGGTGGCCGTTGTCGATCCACTCGAAGTCACGGATAAAGCCTTCGTCCTTCAGAATTTGCACGATAGCCCGCTTCATCTTCGACCCGGGAACGTCGACACGGTCGTGGTAGGCCGTGGTGGCGTTCCGGATTCGGGTCAGCAGGTCGGCAATCGGATCGGAGACGACCATGTATGTTTCCTCCTTTCAAGATCGGACGGTTGGAGCCAGATCTGCGAGGGAACGCCCCTCGCACCGCCGGCGTGGAGGTTGCGTGCTCGCCGGCTGAATCCACCGGGCCTCCGTGGCTCACCAGGGCGGCGCCGGTGCCCGGCTCCCCTGCCCGATTCTCCTCCTACCAGCTGGCCTTGCGGATGCCGGGGATCTGACCCTCGTGCGCCAACTTCCGGAAGCAGTGACGGCAGATGCCGAACTTCCGCATGTAGGCGCGGGGACGGCCGCAGAGCTTGCAGCGGTGGTACGAGCGAACGGCGTACTTCTGCGGGCGAGCCGCCTTGACCTTCAGCGAAGTCTTTGCCACTCTCGTCCCTCCCTAGCGGTCAGCGAAGGGCATGCCAAGCCCCGCAAGCAGGGCCTTCGCCTCTTCGTCGGTCTTTGCCGTCGTGACGATGATCACGTCCATGCCCCGAATCTTGTCGACCTTGTCGTAGTCGATCTCGGGGAAGATCAGCTGCTCCTTCAGGCCCAGAGCGTAGTTCCCCCGGCCGTCAAAAGCCTTGGGAGAGACCCCCCGGAAGTCGCGCACACGGGGGAGCGCGATGTAGATCAGCTTCTCCAGGAAGTCCCACATGCGGTCGCCCCGCAGCGTGACCTTGCAGCCGATCGGCATGCCGGTGCGGATCTTGAAGCTCGCGATGGACTTCTTCGCCCGGGTGATGACGGGCCGCTGGCCGGTGATGGCAGCGATGTCACCCACGGCGGCGTCCAGCGCCTTCGGGTTCTGTACGGCCTCGCCGACGCCCATGTTGATGACGATCTTCTCCAGCCGCGGGACCTGCATGGGATTGCGATAGTTAAACTGCTTCTGAAGTGCAGGAACGACCTCTTCCTGGTACTTCGTCTTCAGAATGGCCAAGTGCCACAAGCCTCCTTTCTCGGGCTCCTCCCGGTTAGCCCTTCTGCTGCTTCTTAGCCTTCTTGGCTTCGATCTTCTCCAGCGACATCACGTTCGAGGCGTGGATCGGCGCCTCCATCTCGATGATGCCGCCGTTGGGGTTCTTGGCAGAAGGCTTGGTGTGCTTCTTGACCATGTTCACGCCCTCGACCACCACGCGGTTCTCCTTGGGCAGCACGCGCAGAACCTTGCCCTGCTTGCCCTTGTCCTTCCCGCTGATGACGACGACGACCTCGTCTTTCCTCACGTGGACCTTGCCGTTATGCATCTCTTGCTACCCCCTCCCGATTAGAGAACCTCAGGAGCAAGGGAGATGATCTTCATGAACTCGCGGTCGCGCAGCTCGCGCGCCACAGGGCCGAAGATACGGGTTCCCCGGGGCTCCTTCTCGTCCTTCAGGATTACGGCAGCATTCTCGTCGAAGCGGATATAAGAACCGTCCTCGCGGCGCAGGCCCTTGCGGGTCCGCACAACCACGGCCTTGACCACTTCGCCCTTCTTGACGACGCCGCCGGGGCTGGCCTCCTTGACGGAGCAGACGATGACGTCGCCGATGTTGGCGTAACGGCGCCACGACCCGCCGAGCACCTTGATGCACATCAGCTCCTTGGCGCCGGTGTTGTCGGCGACCGCGAGGCGAGTCTGAACCTGGATCATGGCCGAAACCTCCTCTCATGAGCCAGCCGGTTTCTCCCCGGGTCAGCCTGCTCCCCGTGCCGGCGGTGCCGCCACGGAGCCGGCCGCCCTTCAAGACCTCGCTGACCTGGCCTCAGACGCTAAACTCTCTTCGCCGGCTCGATGATCTCCACGACGCGCCAGCGCTTCTCCTTGGAGAGCGGGCGGGTCTCCATGATGCGGACCTTGTCGCCCACCTTGCACTGGTTCTGCTCGTCATGGGCCTTGAACTTCTTGGTCCGACGGATGCGCTTCTTGTAGAGCGGGTGCTGGACCAGGGTCTCAACGGCAACCACGACGGTCTTGTCCATCTTGTCGCTGGTGACCACGCCTACACGGGTCTTGCGGAGATTGCGCTCTGCAGTCATGCCTTAACCTCCCCCTGGCCGCCCGCGCCCAGCTTCAGCTCGCGCTCACGGATGACGGTCTTGCAGCGGGCGATGGCCCTGCGGACCTCGCGCACACGTGCGGTGTTCTCGAGGTTGTTGACTGCCAACTGGAACCGGAGGTTAAAGAGCTCCTCCTTGAGGGCGGCCACCTTGGCCTTGATCTCCTCCGTGGACATCTCACGGATTTCCTTAACCTTCATTGGCTTCACCACCCGTCTCAACAGCGGCAGCCACTGCGGGCTTCTCCCGCTTCACGAACTTGCATTTGATGGGCAGCTTGTGCGCCGCCAGCCGCATGGCCTCCTGGGCCGTCTCCTCGTCCACGCCGGCCAGCTCGAAGAGGATGCGACCGGGCTTGACGACGGCGACCCACACCTCGGGGGCGCCCTTACCGGAACCCATACGAACTTCCAGCGGCTTGCGGGTCAGGGCCTTGTGCGGGAAGATCTTGATCCAGACCTTACCACCGCGCTTGATGAAACGGGTCATGGCGATACGGGCAGCCTCGATCTGCCGGTCGGTGATGAACGCAGGCTCCAGGGCCTGCAGCCCGTACTCGCCGAAAGCGATCTCGTTACCGGCCTTGGAGCGGCCCTTGTTCAGCTTGGCGACCGCCTTGTGGACGCGGCGCCACTTGACGCGCTTCGGTGCAAGCACTAGCTATGCCCTCCTTCCCGGTTGACGGGCTTCGGGCCCGCAGCGATCGCCGCGCGCTCTGCGGCGGCCCTCTCCTCGCGGCTCATCCGCTGTGCGCCCTGGCCGCCGCGGCCGCCACGGCCCGCGCGCCGCCCGCCGCGCTCACGCCGGTCGCCCCGCCGCTCGGCCTGCGCCGCCTGCTGCGCGGCCTCGCCGACGTACATCCAGACCTTGACGCCGATCTTGCCGAAGGTGGTATCGGCCTCTGCGAAGCCGTAATCGATGTCCGCCCGAAGGGTGTGCAGCGGCACGGTGCCCTCCCAGGCCCGCTCCGTGCGGGCGATCTCGGCGCCGCCGATGCGGCCGCTGATCACGATGCGGACGCCCTTGGCGCCGAGCCGCATGGCCTTCTGAATCGCCTGCTTCATCGCACGGCGGAAGGACATGCGCTTCTCCAGCTGCTGGGCGATGGACTCGGCCACCAGCTGCGCATCCAGCTCCGGCATGCGGATCTCCTTCACGTCCAGGGAGATCTGCTTGCCGGTCATCGCGGCCAGCTTGCTCTGCAGATCCGCGATGCCCTGGCCCTGACGGCCGATCACCATGCCCGGCTTGGCGGTGTGCACGATGACCTTGATGCGGTTCGCCGCCCGCTCGATCTCGATGCGGGAGACGCCAGCGGTGTACAGCGTCTTCTTGATGAACTTCCGGATCTTGACGTCCTCCACCAGCAGGTCGCTGAAGTTCTTCTTATCCGCATACCAGCGGGTGTCCCAGTCCTTCACGATGCCGATGCGGAGGCCCTTCGGGTGTACTTTCTGACCCACTGCTACTTAGCCTCCTTTTCCTTCACCATGACGGTGATGTGGGAGGTGCGCTTCAGGATGGGGAAGGCCTGCCCCCGCTGCCGCGGATGGTAGCGCTTCAGCGTGGGACCCTCATCGACAAACGCCTTGGAAATGATCAGGTTATCCTTGTTGAGGTTGTAGTTGTGCTCGGCGTTGGCGGCGGCGCTGGCGATCACCTTCGCGACCGGCACGGCAGCACGCTTGGGAATGAACTTCAGAAGCGCAAGGGCCTCGTTCACGCTCTTCCCACGAACGAGGTCGATCACCACACGCACCTTGCGCGGGGCGATGCGTACATAACGAGCGCTGGCCTTGACTTCCACGTGTGTTAACCTCCTTCACTCAGACTTTCAAGGGCCAGGTGTTACTTCACACGGCTGGACTTCTCGTCCCCACCGTGACCCCTGAAGGTCCGGGTCGGAGCGAACTCACCCAGCTTGTGGCCAACCATCTCCTCGGTGATGTACACCGGGACGTGGGTCTTGCCGTTGTGGACCGCGATCGTATGCCCGACCATCTCGGGGAAGATGGTGCAGTCACGGGCCCACGTCTTGAAGACCTTCTTCTCGCCCTTGGCGTTCATGGCGAGGATCTTCTTCTCAACAGAAGGGTCGATGTACGGACCCTTTTTGAGTGAACGACCCATTCAGCTTACACCCCTTCCCTACTTCTTGCGGCGGCTCACGATCAGCCGGTCAGACTTCTTGTTGGGCTTGCGGGTCTTGTAGCCCAGGGTCGGCTTGCCCCACGGGCTCACCGGGCTCGGACGGCCAATCGGCGCCTTGCCCTCGCCACCGCCGTGCGGGTGATCCACCGGGTTCATGGCGGAACCGCGGACGGTCGGACGCCAGCCCATGTGGCGCTTGCGGCCAGCTTTGCCGATCACGATGTTCTCGTGCTCGAGGTTGCCCACCTGGCCGATGGTGGCCCGGCACCGGAGCAGCACCTTGCGCTGCTCGCCGGACGGGAGCCGCAGCAGGGCGTAACCGCCCTCCTTCGCCATGATCTGCGCCGCAGCGCCGGCGGCACGGACCAGCTGTCCGCCGCGGCCGGGGTACAGCTCAACGTTGTGCACCAGGGTGCCAACGGGGATGTTCTCCAGCGGCAGGGCGTTGCCCACCCGGATGTCGGCGTCCGGACCGGTGACCACGGTGTCGCCGACCTTCAGGCCCACCGGGTGGAGAATGTACCGCTTCACGCCGTTGGGATACTGGATGAGCGCAATGCGGCAGGTCCGGTTCGGATCGTACTCGATCGTCTTCACCGTGGCCGGCATGCCGTCGAACTCGTTGCGCTTGAAGTCGATGATCCGGTACATCCGCTTGTGGCCGCCGCCGCGGTGCCGGACCGTGATGCGGCCGTAGACGTTGCGCCCAGCCTTCCGGGTGAGGCGCTGCAGCAGGGACTTCTCCGGCCTGTCCGTGGTCAGCTCCTCGAAGGTGTGCCGCGTCATCTGGCGGATACCCGGGGAGGTGGGCTTATAATGCTTGATTCCCATCGTGTACCCTCCTTACAGGCCCTCGAAGACCTTGATGCTGTCGCCTTCCTTGAGCTGGACGATGGCCTTCTTCCAGTCGGAACGGCGGCCGACGTACTTGCCCTGGCGACGAATCTTGCCCCTCACGCGCATCGTGTTGACTGCGGTGACGGTGACGCCGAAGATCTCCTCAATCGCCTTCTTGATTTCCGTCTTGTTCGCGTCCAGGCGAACCTTGAAGGCATACTTGCCCTCGCTCATCTTGGCCATGTTCTTCTCGGAGATGAGCGGCTTGAGGATGATGTCACGAGCCTCCATCAGCCCAGCACCTCCTCAACCTTGGCCACGGCGTCCTGGGTGAGCACCAGCTTGTCGGACGCCAGCACCTCGTAGACGTTGAGGTTGCGGGCCGCGTTGGCGCGCACGCCGGGGATGTTCCGGGCCGACTTGTAGACGTTGATGTTCTCCTCGGCGGTCACGATAAAGGCCTTGCCTTCCGCCTTCAGGTTTTTGAGGAGGGCGACGACCTCCTTGGTCTTGGGCGCCTCCAGATCGAAGGAATCAACGACGATCAGTTCGCCGGCCTTCACCTTGGCGCTGAGCGCCTGCCGCAGCGCTGCCCGGCGAGCCTTCTTGGGCATCTTCCAGCCGTAGTCGCGCGGATGCGGGCCAAACACGATACCGCCCTTCCGCCACTGCGGTGCGCGGATCGAGCCCTGCCGCGCACGACCGGTGCCCTTCTGGCGCCAGGGCTTCTTGCCGCCACCCCGCACCTCGCCGCGGGTCTTCGTATCATGCGTGCCCTGGCGCTGGTTGGCGAGGTACATCTGCACGGCCTCGTGCAGAAGACCGGGGTTCACCTCGGCCCCAAACACGGCGTCCGAAAGGGTGATCTCCCCGACGGTGGCGCCTTCCTTGTTATAAACGGCCACTTTCGGCATGTCTGCTCCTCCTTTCGGAACGACTAGCGGGCCTTCTTGGCGGCCTTCACGGAGTCGCGGATGGTGATCAGCGAGCCCTTGGCGCCGGGAACAGCGCCCTTGATCAGGATGATGTTCTTCTCGGGGTCGACCTTGACGATGCGCAGGCCCTGCACCGTTACCCGCTCACCGCCCAACCGGCCGGGCAGCTTGCGGCCCTTCGGCACGCGGGCCCAGGCGCGCTGGCCAAGGGAACCGGGACCCCGGTGATATTTCGAGCCGTGGGCCATGAAGCTGCGGGAGAAGTTCCACCGCTTGATGCCGCCGGCGTAACCCTTGCCACGGGAGATACCGGTGACATCGACCAGCTCGCCCTCGGCGAAGATGTCGGCCTTGATCACGTCGCCCACGTTGAGCGACTCCACATCGTCCAGGCGCAGCTCCCGCAGATAACGGGTCGGCTGGACCTGGTGCTTGGCGAAGTGCCCCTTCAGGGGCTTGTTGACCAGCTTCTCACGGATGGTGTCGAAGCCGACCTGCACGGCGTTGTAGCCGTCCGTGGCCACCGTCTTCTTCTGCACCACGACGCAGGGTCCAGCCTCAACCACAGTGACGGGGATGATCTTCCCGTCTTCGGCGAAGATCTGGGTCATGCCCAGCTTCTTGCCCAGGATGCCTTTCTGCACAGAAGCCACCTCCACATCAGTGGTCGCAAGGATCCGGGAGAGGTCGGGGTCAGGCTGACCCCGTGCGGAGCAGCCTTACGGCCCAGCCGCCTTTGGACAGGCCATCCCGGTCCCGGCGACATGATTGATACCGCAGGCCTTCCTGCCGGCCTGGCGGGAGCTGCGATCCTCCCGACTTACAGCTTGATCTCGATGTCCACTCCTGCCGGGAGATCCAGCTTCATCAGGGCTTCGACGGTCTTCGAACCAGGCTCGATGATGTCGATCAGCCGCTTGTGGGTGCGCATCTCGAACTGCTCACGGATGTCCTTCTCGCCGTTGGGGGCGGTCAGGATCGTGTAGATGTTCTTCTCGGTCGGCAGCGGAATCGGCCCGCTGACCGTTGCGCCGGTCCGGGTAGCCGTCTCGACAATCTTCGCGGCGGAGCTGTCGAGGATCTTGTGGTCGAAGGCCCGCAGCTTGATGCGGATCTTCTGCTTGGCCACGATGACTTCCCTCCTCTGTGGGAACGTTTTGCTCCCGAATCACCCGGGCCCGAAACCCGGGGGGCGGCCGTAGTGCCAGCCCCCCGGGCGAGGCCCGCATATCCGCTGATTACTCGAAAATCTTGGTGACCCGGCCGGAGGCAACGGTGCGGCCGCCCTCACGAACGGCGAACCGGAGGCCTTCCTCGACGGCGATGGGGTGAATCAGCTCCACCTGGATCTCGACGTTGTCACCAGGCATGACCATCTCGACGCCCTCGGGCAGCTTGATGGTGCCGGTGACGTCGGTGGTCCGGAAGTAGAACTGCGGACGGTACCCGTTGAAGAACGGGGAGTGACGGCCGCCCTCCTCCTTGGTGAGGACGTAGATGGCGCCGGCGAACTTGGTGTGCGGGTGGATGGAGCCGGGCTTCGCCAGAACCTGGCCGCGCTCGACCTCCTTCTTCTCGATGCCGCGCAGCAGGGCGCCAACGTTGTCGCCCGCGACGACCTCGTCCAGCACCTTGCGGAACATCTCGAGGCCGGTGACGACGGTGGTCCGCTTCTCCTCCCGCAGGCCGACGATGTCGACGGTGTCGCCAACCTTGCACCTGCCACGCTCGACACGGCCAGTCACGACGGTGCCGCGGCCGGTGATCGTGAAGACGTCCTCGATGGGCATGAGGAACGGCTTGTCGGCGTCACGCTGCGGCGTCGGGATGTAGTTGTCGACGGCGTCCATGAGCTCCTCGATGGCCTTGACGTACTTGGGATCGCCCTCCAGGGCCTTCAGGGCAGAGCCGCGGATGAAGGGGATCTCGTCGCCCGGGAACTCGTACTGGTTCAGCAGGTCGCGGACCTCCAGCTCCACCAGCTCGAGCAGCTCCTCGTCGTCGACCATGTCGCACTTGTTGAGGAAGACCACGATGGCGGGCACGCCCACCTGGCGGGCGAGCAGGATGTGCTCACGGGTCTGCGGCATGGGGCCGTCAGCGGCGGAGACGACCAGGATCGCACCGTCCATCTGGGCCGCGCCGGTGATCATGTTCTTCACATAGTCAGCGTGTCCCGGGCAGTCGACGTGGGCGTAGTGCCGCTTCTCGGTCTCGTACTCCACGTGGGCGGTGTTGATGGTGATGCCGCGCTCCCGCTCCTCGGGGGCCTTGTCGATCTGGTCATAAGCGACGAACTGGGCCTTGCCCTTCTCGGCCAGAACCTTGGTGATCGCCGCAGTCAGCGTGGTCTTGCCATGGTCGACGTGGCCAATGGTGCCGATGTTCACGTGCGGCTTGGTACGCTCGAACCTCTGCTTAGCCATGGGTGGATACTCCTCCTTACATCCGTTCTGTCAAGGGATCTATGCCTTGCCCTGGGCCTTCTCGATGATCGGCTTGGCCACGTTCGGAGGCACTTCCTCGTAGTGGTCAAACTGCATCGAGTAGACGCCACGGCCCTGGGTCCGGGAACGAAGATCGGTCGCATAGCCGAACATCTCGGCCAGCGGCACCTGCGCACGGATGACCTGTGCGCCGGACCGGGCTTCCATGCCCTCAATGCGGCCGCGCCGGGCGTTGAGGTCGCCGATCACGTCGCCCATGTACTCCTCGGGCACGGTCACCTCGACCTTCATGTACGGCTCAAGGAGTACCGGCTGGGCCTTCTGGGCGGCGGCCTTGAAGGCAAGGGAGCCTGCGATCTTGAAGGCGGCCTCCGACGAGTCGACCTCGTGGTAGGAGCCGAAGACCAGCTCGACCTTGACGTCGATCACCGGGAAGCCGGCGAGAACGCCGTTCTGCATGGCCTCGCGGATGCCCTGCTCCACCGGTGCGATGTACTCCTTCGGGATGACGCCGCCGACGATCTTGTTCTCGAAGACGAAGCCGCTGCCCGGCTCGCCCGGTTCCAGGTTGATGACGCAGTGGCCGTACTGGCCGCGACCGCCGGTCTGGCGGACGAACTTGCCCTCGACGTTTTCGACCCGCGTCCGGACGGTCTCACGGTAGGAGACCTGCGGCTTGCCGACGTTCACGCCAACCTTGAACTCCCGCTGGAGCCGGTCGACGATGATCTCCAGGTGCAGCTCGCCCATGCCGGCGATGATGGTCTGCCCGGTCTCCTGGTTGGTGTACATCCGGAAGGTCGGGTCCTCTTCCGCCAGCTTCATCAGGGCCTGGCCGAGCTTATCCTGGTCCGCCTTCGTCTTGGGCTCCACGGCCATCTCGATGACCGGCTCGGGGAACTCCATCGACTCGAGGATGATCGGAGCGCTGTCCACGCAGAGCGTGTCGCCGGTGCCCGTATCCCGCAGGCCCACGACGGCGGCGATGTCGCCGGTCTCCACCGCGTCGATGTCCTCGCGGTGGTTGGCGTGCATCCGCACCAGGCGGCCGACCCGTTCACGCTTGCCCTTGGTGGCGTTCATCACGTAGCTGCCGGCCTGCAGCCGCCCGGAGTAGACGCGGATAAAGCACAGGCGGCCCACATAGGGGTCGGTGACCACCTTGAACGCGAGCGCGGAGAAAGGCTCGTTGTCGTCGGCCTTTCGCTCGGCGGGCTCACCGGTCTCGGGGTCCACGCCCTGAATCGGCGGGATGTCCAGCGGCGAAGGCAGGAAGTCGACCACCGCATCCAGCAGGGGCTGGACGCCCTTGTTCTTGTAGGAGGAACCGCAGCAGACCGGCGTGATCTGGCAGGTTACGGTCAGCTTGCGCAGGGCGGTCTTGATTTCCTCGACGGTGAGCTCCTCGCCCATCAGGTACTTCTCCATCAGGGCGTCGTCCGCCTCAGTGGCCGCCTCGATCATCTCGGTGCGATACCGCTCCACCAGCTCCCGCATCTCCTCGGGAACCGGCTCCTCGCGAATATCCTTGCCGAGGTCGTCATAGTAGACGATCGCGACGTTGCGAACCAGGTCCACAATGCCCCTGAAGGTATCCTCTGCGCCGATGGGCAGCTGGATGGGCACCGGCCGCGCGTGCAGGCGGTCCTTCATCATCTGGATGACCCGGAAGAAGTCCGCGCCGATGGTGTCCATCTTGTTGACGTAGGCCAGGCGAGGAACGCCGTACTTGTCGGCCTGACGCCACACCGTCTCGGACTGCGGCTCCACGCCGCCCTTCGCACAAAACACGGCCACCGCTCCGTCCAGAACGCGAAGCGAACGCTCAACCTCCACCGTGAAGTCCACGTGTCCGGGCGTGTCGATGATGTTGATCCGGTGGTTCTTCCAGCTGCAGGTTGTAGCGGCGGACTGGATGGTGATGCCGCGCTCCTGCTCCTGCACCATGAAGTCCATGGTGGCAGCGCCCTCATGGACCTCGCCCAGCTTGTGGGTGCGGCCCGTATAGAACAGGATGCGCTCCGTCGTCGTCGTCTTGCCGGCGTCAATATGCGCCATGATCCCGATATTGCGGAGCTTATCCAGCGTTACCTGCCGAGACATCAGACACCCCCCCTTTGCGACGAAATGCCCATCGAACCGTTACCAGCGATAATGCGCGAACGGCTTGTTCGCCTCAGCCATCTTGTGGACCTCTTCGCGCTTCTTCACAGCACCGCCGGTGTTGTTGTACGCATCCACCAACTCAGCGGCCAACCGCTCTTCCATCGTGCGCTCCCCACGAGCGCGTGCGTAGTTGACCAGCCAGCGAATGCCGAGAGCCTGACGACGGTCGGGGCGAACCTCCATCGGCACCTGGTAGGTGGCACCGCCCACCCGGCGGGGCCGGACCTCCAGCACCGGCATGATGTTCTTGAGGGCGCCCTCCAGAACCTCCATCGGCTCCTTGCCGAGTTTCTCGCTGGCCCGGTTGAGCGCATTGTAGAAGATGCGCTGGGCAAGCGACTTCTTGCCGTGCAGCATGATCTTGTTGATGACCTTGGTGACCAGTTCCGAGTTGTAAATCGGATCCGGTTGCACCTGGCGCTTCGGTACGTGACCGCGACGCGGCATAGGTGTACCCCTTTCTTTCCACTAACTCTGGGCGGTGAGTCGGCGGGGCGCCTTCCAACGCATCCCGTCTCCGTACTTCGCCGAAGGGTCTCGGTTACTCTCGCCGCCCCCGGCCGGATTACTTCTTCGCCTTGGCCTTCTTGGCGCCGTACTTGGAGCGGCCCTGCATCCGGTTGGCCACGCCGGCGGCGTCAAGGGCGCCGCGGACGATGTGGTAGCGGACGCCAGGCAGATCCTTCACGCGGCCGCCGCGGACGAGCACCACGGAGTGCTCCTGCAGGTTGTGGCCGATGCCCGGAATGTACGCCGTGACCTCGATGTTGTTGGAGAGACGGACACGGGCGATCTTCCGGAGCGCCGAGTTCGGCTTCTTGGGCGTGGTGGTCTTCACCACGGTGCAGACGCCCCGCTTGAAGGGGTTCCCCTTGAGCGCCGGGCTGGCCGACTTCTCGCTGACCCGCTTGCGGCCCTGACGGACGAGCTGGTTAATGGTTGGCACAGAACGCACCTCCTTCCGCGATCAGGATGGTCATCAGAAGGGTGGCGGGCTATCCCTCCAGGATTGCGGCAGCAGCTGCGCCAACCTCGATCCCGCAGGCCTTGCCCAGTGCCACCATCGATTCAACCTCCTGGATCTCCAGGCCCTTCTCCCTCGCCGCCTCGATCACGCCGCGGATCACGTGCTCCTCGGCGTCCCTGGCGACGTACACGACCCGGGCCCGACCCTTGGCGATGGCCTTTACAGTCTGTTTGGTGCCGATGGTCTTCTTGTGCGCGGCTTTCAATCGCTCCAAGTTCATGGCCCCAAAAACCTCCTGCTCAGGCACACTTTCATATTGTACTCAGGCCCTGAACGCGAGTCAAGAAAAACCCGCGCCCAGTCAGCGTCAGCGGGCTTTTCTGCGTCCGCTCGCCCTCAATCGCCCAGTTTCGGCACGTCCTGCCGCTCGGCCCGGAAGACGTGGTATCCGGCCTTGCGGGCCACGTCGGTGACGTTGCCGAAGAGCTCTTGCAGTTTCCGCTTCATGCTGGGGGCGCCCTGCTTGTTCTGCACCACCACCCACAGCGCACCGCCGGGCCGGAGCGCCGCGTACGCCTCGTCCAGCAGTCTGTACACCGTCTGCTTCCCGGCCCGAATCGGTGGATTGGTCAGGATGGTGTCGAAGACGATGCCCGGCACCGCCTCCAACCCGTCGCTCACCCGGACCTCAGCGTTGCGGATGCCGTTCAGGGCCAGGTTCCGCCGGGCCAGCTCCACCGCCCGCTCGTTGACGTCGACCATGTAGATGTAGCCCTGCGGCGCCAGCCGGGCCGCAACGGCACCGATGGGACCGTAGCCGCATCCCAGGTCGAGCACCACGTCCGCCGGGCCCACCCGCATTGCTTCTATTAATAGTAGAGATCCGAAGTCGACGCGGTCGCGGGAGAAGACGCCCGCGTCTGTGACAAAGCGGAAGCCCATGCCGCGCAGGGTGGTGTCGAAGCTTGTCTCATCGTGCGCCGCGCCGGGACGGTGGGTGTAGTAGTGGTCGCTCAAGTCGCGCCTCCTTTGCCTGACAAGAGGGCCCTGCGCGCCCAGCGCCGCCGGCGTCGCAGGGTCTGCGGCGACAGTCCGCCCAAAACGCAGAGCAATGGTAGCGAAAAATGTCGCAGAACGCAAGGGCGAGTCCATCTTGTTGGGAACCTTGGTCCCACAAGCAGGGTATATGAGGTGACCGCACATAGACCAGGGTAAGTGGAGGCGGTGGGTTCGTGGAGGACGAGGCCACGCTGCTCGAGCAGGCCCGGGCGGGTACGGAGAGCGCGTTCGACTACCTGGTCCGGCCTTACCTTCCCCGCGCGTACCGGACCGCCTGCCTGATCACCCAGCAGGAGGAACTCGCCCGAGATGCGCTGCAGGAGGCGCTCGTGCGTACCTACTTGTCGCTAAGGAAGTTCAGGACTGGAGGCCCATTCTACGCGTGGTTCATCCGCATCGTCGTCAATGAAGCGATCCGCCAGACCCGAAGGCGCAGGCGGGAAGCCGCTCTTCCCCTGCCCGATCCCGCCGACGCCGCGACCCCGGAGGCGGCGCTGCTGGCTCGGGAGGAGCGCAGGGAACTCTGGTCGACGATTCAGGAACTGGCGCCGGATCACCGCGCCGTCATCGTCCTGCGCTACTTCGAAGGGCCGACCGAGGCCGAGATGGCGGCGGTACTGGGCGTGAGCCCCGGCACGGTCAAGTCCCGGCTCAACTGGGCCCGCCGCGCGCTGGAGCAGCGAATCAGCGAACCCCAGGTCACGCGGTCCCTGCTCCGACCGCTGGGAGTTCCAGGAGGGATGGCACGTGCATGAGGAGACCGTTCGTTCACTGCTGGCTGACGCGGGGGCACGCTGCACACTTCCCCGCGAGTTCGACCGCCCCACCGAAGTCGTGCGGGCTGCACTCACGCAGAGGTGCGCTTTCGCCCGCCGCCGGGTCGCCGCCCGCGTTGCGATCGCAGCCGCCGTGCTGGCGGTCGGGCTGGGCGTCTTTACCGTGCCGACGGTGCAGGATGCGTTCGCGAGCCTCCTCTCCGGTTCGCTGCGCATCTCGGTTGACTCCGGCACGCTGGCGGATCGACTGCCCACGCTGCGTTGGCCATCCGTCCGCCTTCTGAGAGTCTGCTGCAGGAGGCCACCGTGAGCGTGGACGAGGTGCTCCAGACGCATCCGTTCTTCCCTGCGCTCGAGGATGAAACCTGGCGGCTCACCGCGGAGTCTGCCTCGATAGAGGATTGGATCGTGACCCGCGTCGATGTCGCCGTCCCGGATACGGATACGATGGTGGAGGTGACGTTCGACTCCGGCACCGTTGCCCTGGAGGATCTCCTGGCGTTTGCTGAACGCTTCGTGTCCCGCTGAGGGGCCGCCCGCTGCCCCTCTCCACAGGGAAAGGCCCGACTGCCCAAGTGGGCAGCCGGGCCTTATTGCCCTCATGACAGCGCCTAGTCGTCCGCGCCTTCCAGGTGCTCGGCGTAGATCTCGTCCTCGGTGTACACCTTGATGCCGCGGTACCGGCCCATGCCGGTGCCGGCAGGGATCAGCTTGCCGATGATCACGTTCTCCTTCAGGCCGAGCAGCGGGTCGCGCTTGCCCTTGATGGCCGCGTCGGTGAGCACGCGGGTCGTCTCCTGGAAGGAGGCCGCCGAGAGGAAGGAGTCGGTGGCCAGCGAGGCCTTGGTGATGCCGAGGAGAACCGGCCGGGCGACGGCGGGCTGGCCGCCCTGCATGATCACCCGCTCGTTCTCGTCCTCGAAGTCGAAGATGTCGATGAGGCCGCCCGGCAGCAGTTCGGTATCGCCGGGGTCCTCCACCTTCACCTTGCGCAGCATCTGGCGCACCATGATCTCGATGTGCTTGTCGTTGATGTCCACGCCCTGCAGGTTGTAGACCTTCTGCACCTCACGCAGCAGGTAGTGCTGCACGCCGCGCAGGCCCTTCACCCGCAGCAGGTCGTGCGGGTTGATCGAACCCTCGGTGATCGGATCGCCCGCCTCGACCCTCTGCCCCTGGCGCACCTTGACCCGGGCGCCGTAGGGGATGGAGTAGGTGATGGCCTCGCCGTCGTCCGAGGTGATCGTGACCTCCCGCCGGCCCTTCTGCTCGGTGATGGAGACCTCGCCGTCCAGTTCGGCGATGATCGCCTGGCCCTTGGGCTTGCGGGCCTCGAACAGCTCCTCGACGCGCGGCAGACCCTGGGTGATGTCCTCGCCGGCCACGCCGCCGGTGTGGAAGGTACGCATCGTAAGCTGGGTGCCCGGCTCGCCGATGGACTGGGCGGCGATGATGCCCACTGCCTCGCCCACGTCCACCAGCCGGCCGGTGGCCAGGTTCCGGCCGTAGCAGGCCCGGCAGACGCCGTAGCGGGTGCGGCAGGTCAGCACCGAGCGGATGGTGACCTCCTTGATGCCGGCAGCCTCGATCGCGTCGGCCAGCTCCTCGTCGATCATCTCGTTGGCGTAGACGATGATCTCGCCGGTCTCGGGGTGGACGATGTCGTTGAGCGCCACACGGCCCACGATGTGCGGCCGGATCGGCTCGATCACGTTGCCGTTGGCGTCGACCTCCTCGGTCCAGGTGATGCCGGCCGTGGTACCGCAGTCCTCCTCCCGCACGATCACGTCCTGCGCCACGTCCACCAGGCGCCGGGTGAGGTAACCCGAGTCGGCCGTGCGCAGGGCCGTGTCGGCCAGGCCCTTGCGGGTGCCGTGGGTGGAGAGGAAGTACTCCAACACGGTGAGGCCCTCGCGGAAGTTGGCCTTCACCGGCAGCTCGACGATCTTGCCGGACGGGTCGGCCATGAGGCCGCGCATACCAGCCAGCTGCGTGATCTGCGAGATGTTACCACGGGCGCCGGACTTCATCATCATGTTGACCGGGTTGAAGTCGTCCATCGTGTCCACCAGGGTCTTGGTCACCTCGTCCTTGGCGCTCGACCAGATGGCGATGACCCGCTGGTAGCGCTCGTCGTTGGTGATCAGACCCCGCTTGTAGTTCCGCTCGACGACCTCGACCTGCTTCTCCGCCTCCGCCAGGATTTCGGCCTTCTTGGCCGGCACCCGGATGTCGGAGATGGCGATGGTAGCGCCCGAACGGGTGGCGTACTCGAAGCCCAGGTCCTTGATCTTGTCGGTCTGCTCCGCCGTCTTCACCGTGCCGAGCTTCCGATAGGCCTCGTCGATGATCTTGCCCATCTCTTTCTTCTCCACGGTCACGTTGCGGTAGCGGAGCTTGGGGTGCAGGACCTCGTTGAAGATCATGCGACCGATGGTGGTCTTGATGCGCTTGCCGGAGGCGTTGTTCCAGTTGTCAGGATGCTCCCACCACTCCTCCGAGCCCGGCTCCAGGTCCTTCGGGGGCTCGGGGAAGCGAATCTCGACCCAGTCGTGCAGCTCCACCAGCCCGTCGTTGTACGCCATGAGCGCCTCATGCGGGTGGGAGAACCGCATCTTGGGCTCGGAGTCCGGCTTCGCCAGGGTGAGGTAGTACGAACCCAGCAGCATGTCCTTGGACGGCGTGATGACCGGGGCGCCGTCCTTGGGGTTCAGGATGTTGTGCGCCGCCAGCATGAGCACGCGGGCCTCGGCCTGCGCCTCGGCCGACAGCGGCACGTGCACCGCCATCTGGTCGCCGTCGAAGTCGGCGTTGTACGCCGTGCAGACCAGCGGGTGGATCTGAATGGCACGCCCTTCGACCAGCACCGGCTCGAAGGCCTGGATGCCCAGGCGGTGCAGGGTGGGGGCCCGGTTGAGGAGCACGGGGTGCTCCTTGATGACCTCTTCGAGCACGTCCCAGACCTCGGGCCGCACCCGCTCCACCATGCGCTTGGCGCTCTTGATGTTGTGCGCGTAGCCGTCGTTGACCAGCTTCTTCATCACGAAGGGCTTGAAGAGCTCCAGTGCCATCTCCTTGGGCAGGCCGCACTGGTGCAGCTTCAGGTGCGGGCCGACCACGATAACCGAACGGCCGGAATAGTCGACGCGCTTGCCCAGCAGGTTCTGGCGGAAGCGGCCCTGCTTGCCCTTGAGCATGTCGGAGAGCGACTTGAGCGGCCGGTTGCCGGGACCCGTCACCGGGCGGCCGCGGCGACCGTTATCGATCAGGGCGTCGACGGCCTCCTGGAGCATGCGCTTCTCGTTGCGGACGATGATGTCCGGCGCGCCCAGGTCGAGCAGCCGCTTCAGGCGGTTGTTCCGGTTGATCACCCGGCGGTAGAGGTCGTTCAGGTCGCTGGTGGCGAACCGGCCGCCGTCCAGCTGCACCATCGGCCGCAGGTCGGGCGGGATCACCGGGATGACGTCGAGGATCATCCACTCCGGCTTGTTGCCCGACTTGCGGAACGCCTCCACCACCTCGAGCCGGCGGATGGCCCGGATCTTGCGCTGGCCGGAGACGGTCTTCAGCTCGTGGCGGAGCTCGGCCGCGAGCTTATCGAGGTCGAGCTTCTGCAGGAGCACCTTGATGGCCTCGGCGCCCATGCCCGCCTTGAACCGGTTGCCGTACTTCTCCCGGTACTCCCGGTACTCGTTCTCGGTCAGCAGCTGCTTCTCCATCAGCGGCGTGTCGCCGGGGTCGGTCACGATGTACGCGGCGAAGTAGAGCACCTTCTCCAGCGCACGGGGGCTGATGTCGAGGATCAGCCCCATGCGGGAGGGGATCCCCTTGAAGTACCAGATGTGGGAGACGGGCGCGGCCAGTTCGATGTGGCCCATGCGCTCGCGGCGCACCTTCGCCCGGGTGACCTCGACGCCGCAGCGGTCGCAGACGATGCCCTTGTAGCGCACCCGCTTGTACTTGCCGCAATGGCACTCCCAGTCGCGGGTGGGGCCGAAAATCTTCTCGCAGAAGAGGCCCTCCCGCTCGGGCCGCAGGGTGCGGTAGTTGATGGTCTCCGGCTTCTTCACCTCGCCGCGGGACCACTGCCGGATGCGTTCAGGAGAGGCCAGCCCGATACGGATGGAGTCAAAGTAGTTGACGTCGAGCATCGTTCAGCATCCTCCCCTACTCATCGTCCTCGTCGAAGTCGTCCTGGCGGCGACGGCGCACCCGGCCTCCGAAGAGGTCGTCCTCATCGTCGTCGGACGCTGCCGAATCGAACTCATCCGCACCGAAGTCGTCGTCCAGGTCGGCCAGCGCCCCGCGGCGGCGCCGGGCCGCGCCCTTCCGGCGAGCAGGCGCCGGCTCGAACTCATCCTCGTCAGCAACCCCGTCCTCGCCCTCGAAGAACGCCTCCTCATCGAGGTCGTCCTCCTCGGGAAGCGTGCCCCGACCGCCGCCGAGGTCGCCGGGGAGCGAACGGGCCGCGTTCTTCAGAGCGCCGGCCACCTTCTCGAGCTCATCGGGGTTGAGCGGCGCGTCGTCGAACTCCTCTTCCTCGCTCTCCTCCGCCACCGGCTCCTCCTCCGCGGGCTCGGCCGCCTCAGCCGCCGGCTGCTTGGCCTCGGGCGCCGGGAACTCCTCGCCGCCCAAGGTCGGGATGTCGAGGTCGCGGCCGGTCATGTCCTCGTCGTCCAGCTCGCGCAGCTCGATCTCGTTGCCGTTCTCGTCCAGCACCTTCACATCGAGGCAGAGCGACTGGAGCTCCTTGATCAGCACCTTGAACGACTCCGGCACACCGGGCTCGGGCACGTTCTCGCCCTTGACGATGGCCTCGTAGGTCTTCACGCGGCCCACCACGTCGTCGGACTTGACGGTGAGCAGTTCCTGAAGCGTGTAGGCGGCGCCGTACGCCTCCAGCGCCCAGACCTCCATCTCGCCGAAGCGCTGGCCGCCGAACTGCGCCTTGCCGCCCAGCGGCTGCTGGGTAACCAGCGAGTACGGGCCGGTGGAGCGGGCGTGGATCTTGTCGTCCACCAGGTGGTGCAGCTTCAGCATGTACTTGTAGCCCACCGTGATCTCGTTGTCGTAGGGCTCTCCGGTCTTGCCGCTGTAGAGCACCGTCTTGCCCGTGGGCGGCAGGTGGGCCTGGAGCAGCATCTCGCGGATGTCCTTTTCGTCGGCGCCGTCGAAGACCGGGGTCGCCACGTACTGGTTCAGCGTCTTGGCTGCCCAGCCCAGGTGAATCTCCATGATCTGGCCGATGTTCATCCGGGAAGGCACACCCAGCGGCGTGAGGATAATGTCAATGGGCGTGCCGTCGGGCATGAAGGGCATATCCTCCTCGGGCACGATGACCGAGATGACGCCCTTGTTGCCGTGCCGGCCGGCCATCTTGTCACCCTGGCTGATCTTGCGCTTCTGGGCGATGTAAACGCGCACCAGCTGGTTCACGCCGGGCGAGAGCTCGTCGCCGTTCTCCCGGGTGAAGACCTTCACGTCGACCACGATGCCCGACTCGCCGTGGGGAACCCGCAGGGAGGTGTCGCGCACCTCGCGGGCCTTCTCACCGAAGATCGCCCGGAGCAGCCGCTCCTCGGCGGTCAGCTCGGTCTCGCCCTTGGGCGTGACCTTGCCCACGAGGATGTCGCCCGGCCGCACCTCCGCACCGATGCGGATGATGCCGCGCTCGTCCAGATCCTTCAGCACGTCCTCGCCGACGTTGGGGATGTCGCGGGTGATTTCCTCGGGGCCGAGCTTGGTGTCGCGGGCCTCGCATTCATGCTCCTCAATGTGGATCGAGGTGAAGACGTCCTCCCGCACCAGCCGCTCGTTGATGATGATGGCGTCCTCGTAGTTGTAACCCTCGTAGCACATGTACGCGACGAGGACGTTGCGGCCCAGGGCCAGCTCGCCATTGTCGGTGGAGGGCCCGTCGGCCAGGACGTCGCCCTTCTGCACCCGCTGGCCCGGCCGGACGATGGGCTTCTGGTTCATGCAGGTGCCCTGGTTGGAGCGGGTGAACTTGGTCAGCTTGTACTTCTTGACCTGCAGGTCGTCGTACTGGACCACGATCTCCGAGGCGGTGGCGCGCAGCACGACGCCGTCGTTCTCGGCGATCACGCAGACGCCCGAGTCGAACGCCGATCGGTACTCCATGCCGGTACCCACGTACGGCGCCTCAGTGCGCAGCAGGGGCACGGCCTGGCGCTGCATGTTCGAGCCCATGAGGGCGCGGGAGGCGTCGTCGTTCTCCAGGAACGGGATCAGAGCCGTGGCGATGGAGACCACCTGCTTCGGCGAGACGTCCATGTAGTCCACCTGGTTCGGGGGCACCTGGAGGATCTCGTCCCGGTAACGGCAGGTGACGCGGTCACGGACGAAGGTACCGTCCGGGTTCAGCGGCTCGTTCGCCTGGGCGATGACGTTCTCGTCCTCTTCGTCCGCCGTGAGGTAGACGACCTCGTTGGTCACCCGGCCCGTCTCGTGGTCCACCTTCCGGTACGGCGTCTCGATGAAGCCGTACTCGTTGATGCGGGCGTAGGTCGCCAGGGCGCCGATGAGGCCGATGTTCGGACCTTCAGGCGTCTCGATGGGGCACATGCGGCCGTAGTGCGAGGTGTGCACGTCGCGCACCTCGTAGCCCGCCCGCTCCCGGGAGAGCCCGCCCGGGCCCAGGGCCGAGAGGCGGCGCTTGTTGGTCAGCTCCGCCAGCGGGTTGGTCTGGTCCATGAACTGGGAGAGCTGCGAGGAGCCGAAGAACTCCTTCACGGCGGCGACCACCGGGCGGATGTTGATCAGCGCCTGGGGCGTGATCATGTCCACGTCCTGAATGGTCATGCGCTCCTTGATCACGCGCTCCATCCGTGCCAGACCGATGCGGAACTGGTTCTGGAGCAGCTCGCCCACCGAGCGCACACGCCGGTTGCCCAGGTGGTCGATGTCGTCGACGCTGCCCAGGCCCTTGGCCAGCGTGATCATGTAATTCACGATGGCGACGATATCCTGCCGGGTGATGATCTTGGTCTTGATGTCGGGCTGGCCGTTGGAGACGACCCGCACCGTCGAGCCGTCCCGCAGCCGGACCGTCAGCGCGTCAATGCCCGCGGCGTCGATCTTCTCCGCGAGCCGCTTGTCGATCTGGGTGCCCGCCTCGGCCAGGACCTCGCCCGTCTCGGGGTGCACCACGCGGTCCACCGTGCTCGTGCCCACGATGCGCCGCCGGAGGGCAAGCTTCTTGTTGAGCCGGTAGCGGCCCACGTTCATCAGGTCATACCGCTTCGGTTCGAAGAAGAGCGCCTCCAGGAGCTGCCGGGCGTTGTCCACCGCGGGCGGTTCGCCCGGGCGCAGCCGCTTGTAAATTTCGATCAGCGCCTCGTCTTCCGACTCGGTGCCGTCCTTCTCCAGGGTGCGGCGCACCTGCTCCGCGTCACCCAGTGCCTGGATGATCTCCTGATCGGAACTATAACCCAGCGCCCGCAGTAGAATAGTCGCGGGAAGCTTGCGGGTGCGGTCCACGCGCACGTAGAGCACGTCGTTGACGTCCGACTCGAACTCCAGCCAGGCGCCCCGGTTCGGGATCATCGTGGCGAAGTAGAGCTTCTTCCCCGACGGGTCGATCTGCTCGGAGAAGTAAGCGCCCGGAGAGCGGACCAGCTGGGAGACGATCACCCGTTCCGCGCCGTTGATGATGAAGGTGCCCGTAGGCGTCATGAGCGGGAAATCGCCCATGAACACCTCCTGCTCCTTCACCTCGCCGGTTTCCTTGTTGATCAGCCGGACGCGCACGCGCAGTGGCGCCGCATAGGTGACATCCCGCTCCTTGCATTCCTCTATGGAGTACTTGGGCTCGCCCAGGCTGTAGTCGAGGAACTCCAGTACCAGGTTGCCGGTGAAGTCCTGAATGGGCGAGATGTCCCTGAACATCTCCTGCAGGCCCTCGCGCAGGAACCACTGATAGGAGTTGTGCTGCAGCTCGATGAGGTTCGGCATCTCCAGGATCTCATCGATCCGGGCAAAGCTGAGCCGCTGTCTCCTGCCAGCTTGCACGATCTTCGGCATGCGGTCCAGGCCTCCTCACTTCTGTTTGGTGGCCATCAAGAAGCTCCCCGTCTGGAAGTGCCCACCGCGGAAGCGCTCGATGTATGTGAAACTCCCCTGCCGGATTCCCTGCTCCAGCAGGAGAAATCGTATCCCGGTGCGAAAAAGAAAAAGTACCACCACATCGATCTGCCGTCCGTGGACGGCATTTCCAGGACGACATTCTCTATTCGTATCCGCAACGCCGAACGGTATGCGTACGCACTGCGTTCCGTGGCTGCGTCCAACGGGCGGAGCCGGGCGGGCCGAGTCAGGATACGGGAGAAAGTCGTCCCGTCCACGCTTTGGTGGCAAGTTATCATGTTACCATGCCAGGGAACCGCTGTCAAGCAATGACGACCCTGCACGCAGAATACAAAGAGGGTTGGGGCACGCCAGAGCGTCGGCCCCAACCCTCCTTTCGCGATCGGCGTTACTTGACCTCGACCTCGGCGCCGGCCTCCTTGAGCTTGGCGGCCACGGCCTCGGCATCGGCCTTGGAGACCTTCTCCTTGACCGGCTTGGGAGCGCCATCGACCAGGTCCTTGGCCTCCTTCAGGCCCAGGCCGGTCAGCTCGCGCACGACCTTGATGACGGCGATCTTGTTGGCGCCGGCGGCCTTCAGGATCACGTCGAACTCGGTCTTCTCCTCGGCGGCCGGGGCAGCAGCGGCGCCGGCGGCCGGAGCGGCGGCAGCGACGGCCACCGGAGCGGCGGCGGTCACGCCGAAGGTCTCCTCGAACAGTTCCTTGAGCTCCTTGAGCTCGAGGGCGGTCATGCCCTTAATAATCTCGATAACCTCTGCAGCCTTGGACATGTGGGGAACCTCCTTATACTTGAATGAAATTGAACTTCCGCTGTACGGTTACGCCTCGGCGCCCTCCAGCTGGCGGATGCGCGCATCGAGGGCATAGGCAAAGCTGGCCAGCAGGCCATTGATGGCACCGGCCACGCCCTGCAGGGGAGCCTGGATCCCGGCCAGGACCTGAGCGAGCAGCACCTCACGGCTCGGCAGGTCGGCCAGGGCCTTGACGCCTGCGGCGTCGATGACCTTGCCCTCCAGGATGCCGGCCTTGACGACGAACTTCGGGTCGCGCTCCTTGGCGAAGACCTCGCGGATCTTCTTCGCCACTGCAGCCTCGTCCTCATAGGAGAAGGCCACCGTGGTGGGGCCGTGCAGATACTGATCCAGCCCCTCGATCCCCAACTCCCTGGCGGCAATGCCGATCAGGGTGTTCTTGGCCACCTTCAGCTCGCCCCCGGCCGCCCGCAGCTCGCGGCGCAGCTTGGTCACCTGGGCGACCGTCAGGCCGTTGTTGTCGGCAAAGACAACGCTCTTGGCCTTGCCCATCGCCTCTTTCAGTTCAGCAACCGCCTGCTGCTTCTCGGGACGGATGGCGTGATGACGGCCATGATGCAAGTCAGTTCACCTCCTTGCCGGAACATGAAGAAAGACCTCCGACCATAGCCAGTCGGAGGTCTGCGGCAAGCAATGCCCAGACGCGCGCACCCCGGGGGGGTACGCTTTCCGACCTCGGCAGGCTGGCGTGCCACCACTTAGGCCTTGCGGCACCTGCTGTCTACGGTCATGTGGAGTTCAGGCACAGGTGGAATTATAACCACCCGCTGCGCTTGCGTCAAGGGCCATCTTTCCGGCTTAGCCGTCTAGCCCTCGTACTGTTCCAGCATCTCCTCCAGCCGGATCTTCTCCTGGATGATGAGCATCCGCTCGGCCGGGGTGGCCTTCATCCAGCGGTCGACCAGGCTCTCCAGCCGCTGCCGAATCTCCTGCTTGTCCACGTCCGCCTTACACCTCCCGTTGGTACCGCACACCGAAATTGCGAGCCTTGTCGCGTCTCAGCATCGCTTTCGATAGTATCGCGCAGATGTCACACTTGCAATACATTATCGACCCGATTCGACATAGACCCCGGCGAACGACGAAAGGGCCTGCCCCGCAGGGCAGGCCCCTTGATCTTTGCTTTAGGTTACTTCTCGGCGATCGCGGTGACGCGCGCCGGGTTGATCTTGATGCCGGGCCCCATCGTCGAGGAGACGGTGATCGACTTCATGTACTGGCCCTTCGCCGCCGCCGGCCTGGCCCGCAGGAGGGCGTCCACCAGCGCCCTGAAGTTGGCGGCGAGCCGGTCCACGTCGAACGAGGCCTTGCCGATGGGCGCCGCGACAATGCCGCTCTTGTCGGTGCGGTACTCCACCTTACCGGCCTTGATCTCCCGAATGGCGTTGGTCACGTCGAAGGTGACCGTGCCGGTCTTCGGGTTCGGCATGAGGCCGCGCGGGCCGAGGATACGGCCCAGCTTACCGACGATGCTCATCATGTCAGGCGTGGCCACGGCGACGTCGAAGTCGAGCCAGCCCTCCTGGATCTTGGCGACGAGGTCCTCGGCGCCGACGAAGTCAGCCCCGGCCGCCTCCGCCTCCTTGGCCTTGTCACCCTTGGCGAAGACGAGCACCCGCACCTCCTTGCCGGTGCCGCCAGGCAGCACCACGGCGCCGCGGATCTGCTGGTCGGCATGGCGGACGTCGACGCCCAGCCGGAACGCCACCTCAATCGTCTCGTCGAAGTTGGCCCTGGCGGTCTTCTTCACGAGCTCGAGCGCTTCCACCGGATCATATAGCTTCGTGCGGTCGACCAGCTGCGCCGCACTGAGGTACTTCTTGCCACGCTTCGGCATTGCGTACTTCCTCCTTGTGGTTGAATGCGATTCGGCTGCTGCAGGGAGCAGCCTCCCACAAGCCAAGGCCGTGCCCCTTAGGCCTCGACGCCCATCGAACGGGCGGTGCCGCGGACGATGCGCTTGGCGGCCTCCAGATCGTTGGCGTTCAGGTCGGGCATCTTGATCTTGGCGATCTCCTCAACCTGGGCATCGGTCAGCTTGCCGACCTTCTGGGCCTTGGGGTTCCCGGAGGCCGTCTCAATGCCAAGTGCCTTCTTGATCAGAACGGAGGTGGGCGGCGTCTTCAGGATGAAGGTGAAGGAGCGGTCCTCGTAGACGGTGATCTCCACCGGGATCACGAGGCCGGCCTGATCCTTGGTCCGCTCGTTGTACTCCTTGCAGAACGCCATGATGTTGACGCCGTGCTGACCCAGAGCCGGGCCAACGGGCGGCGCCGGGGTCGCCTTGCCGGCCGGCAAAGCCAGCTTGATCAGCGCTGTGACCTTCTTCGCCACGGTGATTCCTCCTTAAGTTGTGTGGTACGGCGGGCGCAGATAGCGCGCCCTCCCACTGCGGACCGGGGTCCGCACACCAAAGGGTCGCGCAGGAGCGCGACCGCATTGATACTAACACAAAGCGGGAGCCTTGGGAATGGGACAGATCAGATCTCCTCGATCTGGCTGAAGTCCACCTCTACCGGCGTCTCGCGGCCGAAGATGGTCACCAGCACCCGCGCCTTGCCCTTCTCGGGGAAGAGTTCCTGAATCACGCCAGTGTGGTCCTTGAACGGCCCGGAAATCACCCGCACGGGCTGACCGACCTCGAAGTCGACCACCACGCTGGCGGGCTTGTCCTCCGCCGGCCGGCCGAGGATGGCGTCGACCTCCTCGGGAGTGAGCGGAATCGGCTTGTTGCCAGACCCGACAAACCCCGTTACGCCCGGCGTGTTGCGCACGACGTACCAGGAGTCATCGCTCATCACCATCTCGACGAGGACGTAGCCGGGGAAGACCTTCCGCTTGACCTTCTTCTGCTTGCCGTCCTTGATCTCGACCGCGTCCTCCATGGGGACGACGACCTGGAAGATCTTGTCCCGCATCTCCATGGACTCCACACGCTTCTCCAGGTTGGTCTTCACCTTGTTCTCATACCCGGAGTAGGTGTGGACGACATACCACTGTCTCTCTTCCATGAACCCGGGGAGCGGAAGGCGCCCCCTTCACCTGCCTTCTGCCCAGCTTCCCGACTACCCGAAAACCAGCCGCATCAGCCAGTCGAGCCCCAGGTCCCAGAGGTAGAGGAAACCCGCGACCGCTGCGACCATGGCCACCACGATACCGGTGGCCTTCACGACCCTCTCCCGGGTAGGCCAGACGACCCTCTTCAGTTCGCCGATCACTTCCATCAGGAACGTGCGGACGCCCGCAAAAAAGGCCTTAATACGTTCCATGACCTGACCACCCTCACTAGAAAGTGCCCAACACAAATAAAACCTGGCAGCGCGACCAGTGTAGAAGATTGTAACACGTGACTGTTGGGCTTGTAAAGGGACCGGGAGCAGATTGCGCGCCACCACGCTAACATCCTCACCCAACCGCGCCAGTTTTATGCGCGCCCGACGGAGCGGCCCGCGCACATCAGGCAAAAAGGCCGCATCCGGCGGGATGCGGCCTTTTTGCCTGGCAGGGGCGGCAGGACTTGAACCCGCAACCTACGGTTTTGGAGACCGTTGCTCTACCAATTGAGCTACGCCCCTGTAAGGGGCCGACAGCGCACAGGCGTCGGCACTTCCTGCTCGGGCTTAGCGGGTCTCGCGATGGAGGGTATGGTGCCCGCACGTCGGGCAGAACTTCTTCAGCTCAAGACGGCCCGAATCGTTCTTCTTATTCTTATAGGTAGAGTAGTTCCGGCTCTTGCAATCCGTGCACGCCATGGTGATGATAACCCGAGCGCTAGCCTTCGCCACGTTGACACCTCCATTCCGCGAGGCAGTAACCATGCCCATATAAGTTACCACGGTGCTGAACCGCTGTCAATAACTGCAGCGCAGCGCTCGCGGCCGGTCGCCAGCAAGACCGGAGAAGGCATGCCCTCTCCGGTCTCGCATTTCTTGGTTGCGGGGGAGGGATTTGAACCCTCGACCTCCGGGTTATGAGCCCGACGAGCTACCTGACTGCTCCACCCCGCGGTGTTCGCTTGCAGCACTACTGATTCTACCCCAGGTCCGCAGCCCGTGTCAACCCAACCGCCAGCCGCCAACACCGGCCAAACTTCACCGCCGCAGGGTTCAGTTGGAACGCGCAGAATGTGAACATAAAAATGAAGGATTCCATCACCGTGAAGAACTCCGTTGCGCCCTGGAGGACGGGAGGTGCTCGTCGTGCGGTTGCGCTGGCCACCCTCGTTCCGGAGCCGCATCCTGGCTGTCGCCTTCGTCTCCTCGCTGGTGCCCGCGGTGCTTCTGCTGGGAGGCAGCCTCTACCTGAACGCCCGCGTGCAGCAGCAGATGCAGCGGGAGGTCGACGAAGCGCTCACCCTGGCCATCAACCTGGAGCAGGCCCTCATCGACGCCAGCCTGACCCGCATGCGGGAGCGCGCCGTCGCCGTGGCCGCGCACCCGGAGGGGGGGGGGGGGGGGGGGGGGGGGGGGGGCCCCCGCCGCCCCGCGGGGGGGGCGGCCCGGGGGGGGGGCGCGCCCACGACCCGAGCCCCGTGCTGGACGCGTTCCAGCAGTCGCTTTCCGGCGCCGACCTGATCACGGTGGTCGGCCCGGACGCCCGGGTGGTTGCCCGCGCCGGTTCGCCGCAGCGGGGAGAAGCCCTGCGCTACGGCGGGCTGGTGGAGCAGGTGCTGGCCTCCGGTGCGCCGGTTGATTCCGCTGTGGTGATCACCGCAGCGGAGCTGGCGGGGGAACCGGCGCAGGTGCAGGCCCGGGTGCGCATGCCGATCCTGGAAACCCCGGGCTCCCGGGACCCCCGCACCGGCCAGGTCCTGGCCGACGCCCTGGCCCTGGTGGGTGCGGCCCCGGTGCGCGGCGCTGACGGGGCCGTGATCGGGGCGGTGCTGGTGAGCGACATCCTGAACAACGACCACGCCATCGTGGACGAGGTGCGGCAGCGGTCGCCCCAGGACCTTCCCGTCTACGCCTCCATCGCCCTGGACGGCATCCGCGTGACCACCACCGTCCCGGCGGTCGGCGGCCGGGACCGCGCCGTGGGCACCCTGTACTCCGACGCGGTGATGGAGCGCCTCCGGACCGGGCAGGAGTACCGGGGCCGCGCACTGGTGGGCGGGTGGCTGTGGCAGCGCACGATCTATCTTCCCTTACGCGACCCGTCCGGCCAGGTAATCGCGGCGCCCTTCGTCGGCATCTCGGAGGCGGCCTTTGCCGAGCTGGCCCGGTCTACCGCCCTCTCCACCGCCGTGGCGGCGGTCTGCGCCGTCCTGGCGGTCGCGGGGCCCCTGCTGGCCGCCCGCCGGCTGGCCGACGGGATGACCCAGCGCGCCGCCCGGGTCAGCGGCCTCTGCACGGCACTTCACAGCGTCGGTGACGAACTGGCCCGGGACCACGCACGGTCCGCGGCGGCCGTGAAGGCCGCCCTGGCCGCCGCGGAGGAAGCGGTGCAGGCGGCGGAGCGGCTGGCGGAGAGCGCGGGGCAGGCCGGCACCCGGATGCGCGCCCTCGAGGTGGACCTCGCTCGCATCAACGCGGGCACCGAGGAACAGACCCGTACGCTGCGCCACGCCTCCCGCATCGTCGCCCTGGTCGCCCAGGCGGTGCAGGAGTCGCGCGGCGCCTTCGACGCCGTGCTGGAGGGGCTGCGCACTGCAATGGCGGCGGCCCAGCAGGGGCGCCACGACGCCCTGCGGGCGACGTCCGCCCTCGAGATCGTGAGGCTCGAGGCAGATGCGGCGGACGCTGCGGAGCTCCTGGGCCGCCTCGACCGGCTGATCGGCGACCTGGAGCAGGCCCAGAAGGCGGTGGCCGATTGCGACGCCGCGCTGGCCGACATCGCCCGTCGCACGGAGGAGACCACCGACCGCGTCTGGGCGCTGGTGGCGGCGACGAATGAGAGCGGGGCGCGTTCGGGTGCCGTCAGCCAGCAGATGGCCGACCTGACCCGAATGGCCGAGGAGACCGCAGAGCGGCTCCGCGCCACCACAGACGCCACCCGTCAGGTCATCGGCGTCGCGGAGGCGCTGGCCGAGTCCATCGGCGACGGGGTCGCAAGGGTGCGGAAGACCGGAACGACCGTCACAGCCGTCGCAGACGCCGTCCAGCACTTCAGCGCCGCCTCCGCGCGCGTCCGCCAGCTGGCAGCCGCCCTGGAGGAGGCTGCGAGCCAGCTGACGCGCTGAGCCGCCCGGCTGAAGGGACATTCAAGGGGCTGTTCCCCACCGAGCTTCCCGCTCGGGGGAGCAGCCCCTTCCGCGTCGGTCCGCCCGTCGGCTCCGCCGCGCCCCGCATCCGGTGAGGCGCCGGACCCGGCCACGGTTCGAACTTGCCGACCGTGCTAGATCCACCCGTTCTTCGAGGCCACCATGGCAGCCTCGACCCGGTTCTTCACGCCCATCCGCCGCAGCGCGTCGGCGAGGTACCCCTTCACCGTCTTCTCGCTCAGGAACATCTGCTCGGCGATCTCCCGGTTGGTGTACCCCTGGGCCACCAACCGGATGATGGCGAGCTGCTGCCGGTTGAGGGGGATGCGCTGTTCCTCCTTGTCCGTCCCCGGCGACCGCATGTGCCGGATCAGGTGGCCCACGACCTTGGGGTCCATCGCCACCTCTCCGCGGGCGACCTGGCGGATCGACCGCTTGAGGTCCATGCCCTGCACGTCCTTCACCACATAGCCCTTCACGCCGGCGCGCACGGCGGCCAGCACCAGGTCGGCGTCGCTGAACGTGCTGAGCATCAGCACGGCCACCTCGGGCATCTCCTCCTGCAGCCGCCGGCAGACCTCGACCCCATCGATGTCGGGCAGGCGCGCGTCCAGCACGACCACGTCGGGCCTCAGCCTGCGGCAGAGGGCCAGGGCCTCGTGACCGCCGGCCGCCTCGCCGACCACCTCCATGTCCTCTTCCCGGGAGAGCAGCGACTTCAGCCCCTCCCGGAGCAACTCATGGTCATCGACGATCACGATGCGAATCGCCATGGCTGGTCACCCCCCTCAGCGGGATCACGGCCCGCACCAGCAATCCGCCCTCGTCGCCGGGCAGCAGGTGCAGCTCACCGCCCAGAGCGTTCACCCGCTCAAGCATTCCCCGTATCCCAAACCGTCCGGGTTTCTCAATATCTGCGCCTTTCGCTATTCCGACGCCATTGTCCTGCACGACCAGCGCCACCCGCTCGGGCTCGTACCGCAGCGCCACGATAATGGCGCTCCCCCGACTGTGCTTGCGGGCGTTGGTCAGCGCCTCCTGCCCCAGCTTGAAGAGCGCGTCCTCCACTTCCGGCGGCAACTCCCGGGGCGAGCCGGTGACGGTGAGCCGCGTGGTAAAGCCGTCGGCCTCCGCCGCCCGGAGCAGACGGCGCAGTCCGCCCTGGAGCCCGCCCTCCGTCAGTTCCGGCGCGCGCAGGGCGTAGATGGCCTCCCGCGTCTGCGCCGCGGCCTGGGCGGCCAGCGTTCTTAACTGCTCCAGCTCCGCCCGCATGGGATCATCAGGCGCGAGGTCGCTCATCAGCCAGTCCAGCTTCAGGGCCAGCAGGAAGTTGGTCTGCGCCGCCCGATCGTGCAGGTCCTGCGCGATCCGGTTCCGCTCGCTCAGCAGCAGATGCTTCTGCTGCGCGTCATCCAGTTCCCCTCGGAGTTCGGAGAGCCGCAGGGTCTGCATCCGGTGCCGCTCCAGCACCTCCCGGGCGCGGCGCTCCGCCCGCTCCGCCTTCTGCGCGAGGCGGGTGCGGGTTCGGGCCGTCTCCAGCAGCTTGCCGGCCACGACAGCCAGGACCTGCAACCCGTCCCTGTCGCCGGCCCCGCCGGCCACCAGCTCCAGGCCCGGCGCTAGGGGCAGTGCCACGTCCGGCGCCGGCTCCCGCTCACCGGGATGGCGCACGACCCAACCCGGCTCACCCGGGCGCCGCACCCCGGCGGACTCATAGCCCAGGTAGGTGATGGCTCGCACCAGCGCCGCCAGCACGTCCGCTTCCTGCCCCGTCGCGGGCAAAGCGGCCACCGCCGCCGCCAGCCGCTCCATCCCCATGCGCCCACCCCCTGCGCAGGCCAAAGCACTAGGCCACGTAAAGTGCATCGCTTACGAACGGGTCCCGAACAGCAAACCGAACTTCTCCGAACAGAGGGCTTCAATCCCATCCTGCGACTCGTTTCATATTCGATACAAAGAGTATAAGATTATCTCCGACACACCCTTGCTGCCCTTTCGCGGCGTGCCCGGGGCGGCACCAGGTCCGGCCGACGGGCATAAGCGGAGCACCCGGCACGGGGTCGGGCAGGCGGGCCGACAGCGAGTGCGTCCGCGGGCGCCACCGCGGCGGGACGCGCCTGCCGGTGCGGCGGCCACGCGGCCCCAGCCGTCCGGCGCATCCGCAGCCAGGCTCGCGCAGGCCCGCTGACCCGGCATTCACGTTGCGGGATACGTAAGGGCAGCTTTTATCCTCATTGTGTACATTGTGACAAACGGGTGGCAAGGAGGATCGAGGGATGAACCTGAACCGCCGTGCCTTCCTGAGACTCTCGGGCCTCTCCGCGGCCAGCGCCGCCGTGCTCCTGTTCAGCGAGGAACGGGAAGCGCTGGCCCGAGAGCTCAAGGAGTCCCGAATCGCCAGGGCCAGGGAGGTTCCCAGCGTCTGCCCGCACTGCTCGGTGGGCTGCGGCCTCATCGGCTACGTGCGGGAGGGACAGCTCCTCCAGGTGGAGGGCAACCCCGACAGCCCCGTCAGTGAGGGATCGCTCTGCCCCAAGGGCGCGGCCACGATGCAGTTCGCCTATGACGGCGTCGGCAGGCCCAACCCGCTCCGGCAGCTCACCGCCAAGATCCGCCGCCCCGGCTCCGACCGCTGGGAGGAGATCAGCATCGACGAGGCGCTCGACCGCATCGCCCAGCGCATCAAGGAGACGCGGGACGCGGGCTTCGTGGAGAAGAATGCCGACGGCCTGGTGGTCAACCGGACCGAGTCCATTGCCCACATCGGGTCGGCCTGTATCGACAACGAGGAGTGCTACCTCATCACCAAGCTGATGCGGGCCCTCGGCGTGGTCTACCTCGAGCACCACGCCCGTATATGACACTCCTCCACCGTGCCCGGTCTGGGCACTTCGTTCGGCCGCGGCGCCATGACCACGGCGCTGTGGGACATCCCCAACGCGGACGTTGTCGTCTTCATGGGCTCCAACGCGGCGGAGAACCACCCCATCTCGTTCAAGTGGTTCCTCCGGGCCAAGCAGAAGGGAGCCACCGTCATCTGCGTCGACCCCCGCTACAACCGCACCGCGTCCAAGGCCGACTGGTGGATCCCTTTCCGGTCGGGCACCGACACCGCTGTGCTGGGCGGGCTGATCAACTATGCCATCACCCACAACAAGTTCCACAGGGAGTACGTGGTGAAGTACACCAACGCCTCCCTGCTGGTCCACCCCGACTTCCGGTTCGACGACGGGCTCTTCTCCGGCTGGGACCCCGACGCCCGGAAGTACGACCAGTCCACCTGGGCCTTCCAGACCGGCCCTGACGGCAAGCCCCTCGCCGATCCGACGCTGGAGCACCCGCAGTGCGTCTTCCAGCACATCAAGCGGATCTACGCCGAGTACACCCCCGAGAAGGTCTCGGAGATCAGCGGCATCCCGGTGGACGACTTCATCAAGTTCGCCGAGACCGTCTGCTCCACGGGCGTTCCCGGCAAGGCCGCCGTCCTCGTCTACGCCATGGGCTGGACGCAGCACACCAAGGGCGTCCAGAATATCCGCACGGCCACCATCCTGCAGATGCTGCTAGGCAACATCGGCGTCGCCGGCGGCGGCATCGCGGCCCTGCGCGGCCACGCCAACGTCCAGGGCGCCACCGACCTGGCGGTGCTCTACCACGACCTGCCCGGGTATCTGGGCCAGCCCACCGAGAGCCACACGTCGCTCTCGGACTTCCTGGCCAAGACGACCACCCGGAACAGCTACTGGGAGAACAAGCCGAAGTTCCTGATCTCCCTGCTCAAGGCCTGGTGGGGCGAGCACGCCACGGCCGAGAACGACTACTGCTTCGACTTCCTGCCGAAGATGGCGGCGGGCGAGACCTACAGCCACTATGACATCTTCCAGTCCATCCTCGAAGGCCGCGTGAAGGGCCTCATCGTGGTGGGGCAGAACCCGGCGGTGGGCTCGGCCAATGCCCGCAAGGTGCAGGCCGCGCTGGCCAGGCTGGACTGGCTGGTGGTCTCCGACCTCTTCCTCAACGAGACCTCCGAATTCTGGAAACTGGAGGGCATGAACCCGGCCGAGATCCAGACCGAGGTGATCATGCTCCCCGCCGCCGGCCCGCTGGAGAAGGAGGGCTCCTTCACCAACACCCACCGGCTGATCCAGTGGAAGCACAAGATGATCGAGCCGATGGGCGAGTCCCACTCCGACGGCTGGTACATGGTGCAGATCGGCAAGCGGCTGAAGCAGCTCTACGCCGGCTCCACGGCGGCCAAGGACCTGCCCATCCAGCACCTGGTCTGGGACTACGACGACCCCAACAACCCGAACGAGTTCGACCACATCAAGGTCCTGAAGGAGATCAACGGCTACGAGGTCGCCACCGGCAAACCGGTCTCCGGCTTCGGGGCGCTGAAGGACGACGGCTCCACGGCCTGCGGCTGCTGGATCTACTCCGGCGTCTACCCCGAGGAGGGCGTGAACAAGGCCGACGCCCGCCTGCGGGCCGCCCCCAACCGGCCCGACGGCTGGACCGAGGCGAAGGCCGACGGCTCCGCCGACTATCTGCACCTGGGCTGGGGCTTCGCCTGGCCGGCCAACCGGCGGGTGATCTACAACCGGGCCTCCGCCGACCCCTCGGGCAAGCCCTGGTCGAAGGTCCCCCTGGTCTGGTGGGACGAGGCCGAGGGCAAGTGGACCGGCGTCGACGTGCCCGACATGCTGCCCGTGGCGCCCGGCCAGGTGCATGCGCTGGGCGTTCCCGGCGACACGCCCTTCATCATGAAGGCCTACGGGCTGGGCGGCATCTGGGGGCCGCTGCCCGACGGCCCGCTCCCCGTCCACTACGAGCCCAAGGAGTCGCCCACCCCGAACCTGCTCTACCGGAAGCAGGGCACTATCCCCACCATGAAGATCTATGACTCCGAGTTCGACGTGTGGGGCGACCCCGAGCGCTTCCCCTACGTGGCCACCACCTACCGGCTGACCGAGCACCTCACCTCCGGCGTGATGACGCGCACCCTGCCGTACCTGGCGGAGGCCTTCGCCCGCCATTTCTGCGAGATCCCGCGGGAGCTGGCGCAGGAGAAGGGCATCCGAAACGGCGACTGGGTCGAGGTCGAGAGCGCCCGGGGCAAGGTGCGGGTGCAGGCCATGGTCACAAACCGACTGCGGCCCCTCCGCGTCGGCGGCCGGCTCACCTACCTCATCGGCCTGCCGATCCACTGGGGCCCCAACTCGGGCCACGTGCAGGGCGACATCACCAACACGCTGACGCCGCAGGCGGTGGACGTGAACGTGCAGATCCAGGAGTCCAAGGTCTTCCTGGCCAACCTGCGCAAGGTTTCGGGAGGGGAGTAGTGGCACATGGGACGCGCGGCAACCTGGGAATCCTGGCGGCCTGATCCGACCAACCCCGCACAGCACGTGGCCATGCTGGTCGACACCTCGGAGTGCATCGGCTGCAAGGGGTGCGAGGTCGCCTGCAAGCAGTGGAACCAGAACGAGCCCCGCATCAGCCAGGAGGCGGGCACGTACCAGAGTCACCCGGATCTGGACGCCGAGACCTGGACGGTCATCAAGTTCATCGAGACCGAAGCGGAAAACGGCATGACCAAGTGGCTGATGCAGAAACACAACTGCATGCATTGCACCAACGCCGGCTGCGTCACCGCCTGCCCCACCGACGCCCTGCAGTACGGCGACTACGGCGTGGTCACGCTCAACCAGGACGCCTGCATCGGCTGCGGTTACTGCGAGGCGGCCTGCCCCTTCGACGCCATCCACGTGGACCGGACGGTCTGGGGGATGAAGGCCCAGAAGGCGGGCAAGTGCACGCTCTGCTTCGACCGCATTGCGAATGGGATGCAGCCGGCCTGCGTGGCCACCTGCCCCACCGACTGCATCAAGTTCGGCGACCGCGACGCCCTGATCGAGTGGGGGCGCCAGCGGGTGGAACAGCTCAAGGCGATGGGCTACCCGAACGCCAACCTCTACGGCGTGGACGAGATGGGCGGCCTCCACGAGCTCTACGTGCTACTGGAGCCGCCCGAGGCCTACGGCCTGCCGGTCGCCCCGAAGCTGTCGCCTGTTCTCGAACTCTGGAAGTACGGCCTGCAGCCCATCGGCAAGGCCGTGCTGGGGGTGGGCCTCTTCGGCCTGGTGATCAACTGGATTGCGGCACGCCGGGTGTTCAAGGGCGGCCTCTCGCCGCACGAGACCGGCGCGACGGCGCACGACTGAGGGGGGATTCACGTGGCACGCGCATCCGGCAGCATCAAGAAGTTCTCGCGGGTCCAGGTGGTCTTCCACTGGGTCTACGGCGGCTCGTGGATCATCCTCGCCCTCACCGGCCTCACGTTCCTCTGGCGGGGCGACCCCACCGAGCCCGCCGTGGGGCTCGGCCCCCTGCTCCAGGGCAGCGTCGGCCAGACGCTCCGGCTGGTCCATCGCATCGCGGCGATCGGGCTCATGACGTCGCCCTTGATCTGGTTCCTGGGTGACCCGAAGTCCGTCTGGCCGGACCTGAAGGAGCTCTTCTCGTTCGGGAAGAGAGACCTCAAATACATGCTGGTCGCCCCGCTCTACTACACCACCGGCCGGGGCCAGCTGCCGCCGCAGGGGAAGTTCAACGGCGGCCACAAGGTCAACTTCTACGTGGTGTTCACCACCTACTTCACCTTCATCGGCTCGGGCCTGGTGATGTGGCTCGGCCGGGGAACGGTCAGCGACGGGGCGTTCCACGTCGCCCAGCTGATCCACTCGCTCAGCTTCTTCCTGGGCTCCGGGCTCTTCCTGCTCCACGTGTACCTCACGGCGATCCACCCGTTCACCCGGCGCTCCCTCTCCTCCATGGTGAATGGCTGGATGGAGCTCCAGTACGCCAGGCTCGACCATTCCGAGTGGGTCGAGCGGGAGATTCGAAACGGCACGGCCCAGATCCGGGGTGTCGAGGGCGCCGCCGAAGCGCGCTGAGCGCCGCGGCGGTGCCTCACCCCACTGTGTGAGGCGGATTCCACGCCGTCCCCAGCGCCCGCTGGGGACGGCGCTGCTGAAGGAGGAAGTAGCTGATGCAGTCGCTGGAATTCCTCCGCGCGTGGCGCGAGCGGGCCCGGCGCTGGCAGGATGAGCTGCCGGCGCCCGAGCCGCTTCCCACCGCCGCGGAGGCAGAGGCCGCCCTCACCCGCGGCGAGCCGCTGATCCAACTCGTCGACCCGCCCATCGCCCCCGACCGGTTCGCCGCACTGCTGGCCGACCTGGCTTCCCTCTACGCCGAGAGCCGCCCCGAGGCGCGCCCCCTGGCGGAGGGGCTGGCTGCGGCCGCGCCCGGCGACCGGCGCTCGCTGGCGGAAACCCTGCTGAACGGCGGCGACTCTGCCTCCTGGGCGGCCCGCTACGGCGTGGAGGAGGACATGCTGCTCGCCCTGGGCGGGCTGGCACTCCAGCCCGTCATGGCCCGCTTCGCCCGGGCGCTGGAGCGCGTCGCCCCGCTCCACCTGTGGCGGCAGACCCGCTGCCCGGTCTGCGGCACCGCAGCGGACCTCTGCCGCATCGACCCCGATAACATCCGCCACCTCCACTGCCCGCAGTGCGACACCCAGTGGGAGCACCATCGGCTCACCTGCGCCGTCTGCGGCACTGACGACGTCCGGAAGGTGAGCATCCTCACCCTGGAGGGGATGGAGCCCTGGCGGGTGGAGGTGTGCGACCAGTGCGGGGGCTACATCAAGACGCTGGACCAGCGGCACGGCGGCCACCTGGCCATGCCGCGGGTCGACCTCTACCTGGAGGACGCGCGCACGCTGCAGCTGGACCTGCTGGCCGAGCAGGAGGGCTACCGGAGGGGAGGCCGCGCCCAGTGACCCACCTGATCACCGAGCCCTGCCCCGAGGGACGGGAGGATCTGGGCGCCTACCGGGCCCGAAGCGGCTACGCCGGGCTGGAACGGGTGCGCGCCGAGGGCGGCCGGTGGGCCCTGGAGCAGGTGGAGGCGGCAGGCCTGCGCGGCCGCGGCGGGAGCGGCTCAGGCTGCCCCCTCTGGGTGAAGTGGCGCCGCATGGTCCGGGCGGTGGTGACCGACCGCTACGTGGTGGCCAACGGCGCCGAGTCGCAGGCCGTGAGCCAGAAGGACCGGTACCTGCTCGCGCACTTCCCCCACCGGGTGCTGGAGGGGCTCCTCATCGCGGCGGAGGCGGTGGGGGCCAGGCAGGCCTTCCTCTATGTGCGGGGCGACTCCCCCGCAGCGCTGGACGGGTCCCGCGCCGCGGTGGCCGAGGCGGCGGAGGCCGGGCTGCTCGGCACCGTGACGGTGACCGTCCAGCCCTCCGCGCCGACAGCGGTCTCGGGCGAGGAGACGGCCCTGCTGGACGCCCTGGCAGGGCTGGAAGGCTACCCCCAGCCGAAGCCGCCCCGGCCCGAGGAGGCGGGCCTCAGGGGTTGCCCCACTCTCGTGCAGAACGTGGAGAGCCTCGCCCTGGTGGCGGCGCTCTTCCGGCAGGGCCCGGACCGGATCCGGGCGGTGGGCACGCGCACCTGCCCGGGCACCGCGCTCTTCACCGTCACCGGCGGCGTCTCCCGCCCCGGCGTCTACGAGGTCCCCTACGGAACGCTTCTCCGGGACCTGCTGCGCATCGCCGGCGCCCCGCCCTCGGACGACATCCTGGCCGTCCTCCCGGGCGGCCTCGGCTCCGGACCCCTGCGCCCGGACGAGCTGGACGTGCCGCTCACCTACGAGGACCTGGTCGCGCTGGGGACGACCATGGGCAACTCCGCCGTGGTGGTGTTCCGCCGGGCGGGCGGTTCGCTGCTCGAACTGGTGCGGGAAAACGTGGGCCTGCTGGCGCAGGCTTCCTGCGGCCAGTGCCAGGGGTGCAAGGAGGGCCACCTGGCCCTGGTGCGGGCCCTGCAGTGCGGCGACTTGCAGGAGGCCCGTGCCCGGGCCGAGGTGCTGCTCTACGGCCGGGGCAACTGTGACCTGCCCACCGGAACGGCGCAGTTCGTGCTGCGGGCGCTGCAGGAGTTCCCCGGCCCGGAGTGGCAAGCCTCGCGTGTGTGAAGCTCAAGGCCCCTGGAGGCAACCGCCCCCGGGGGTCTTTGCGCGCCGTGCGCCCGCCTGACGTCGGTTTGAACGGCTCGGTGGACTCCTGCGGCTTTTTACCCTGAAAACGGGCTCCACAAGGCGGCAGGTCGGCCGCAGTCCCGCTGGAGGCTCAGGCGGAACGGTCTCTGAGCAGAGGAGCGTGCCCGACAGTGGGAACCCCAAGTGACCTCGTGCTCGTCGGTCCCGCATTTGTTCAACTCAGTCATGGCACCGGCACTGCGGAACCGGCTCCTGGACAAGCTCCTGGCCATACCACTGTTCTCTGCGCTGGAACTAGTCCTACGGCCCGCATTTGGGATCATGATCCTCGTCATGGTCGTTTTCGCCCTTCTTCTCCGCGGCGTCCTTCTGTGCCATGGTGTGACCCGACTGGGCACCTGATTCTGGCCGGCCGGCACATCGGCGACCATGCGCCGACCGGACGTCTCCGCCCCCGGACCCGTCCGGGGGCGCCTGCTTTCCCCTTCCGACTCGCGTAGGATGGCCCCCTACTTCCCAAATCGTAAGCCAGGTACCGGAACCCATGGCGCTCAGTCAGCACGCGCCACTGCGTCCTTGTGTGTCTACCAGGTCTACGCGGTCCTGCGTTACGCTCAGGGTGAGGGAATAGCAGATTCGGGCGGCGGAATGGAGGGAGCATGATGCTGAGGAAAACACACCGCGAGTACTATCAGACCTACCGCAACAGCGACTGGCTGACGCGCCTCAACCTGGTTTACCTGGCCGTGGTGCCTGCTTTCCTGGTAGGCTCCCTCGTCTACTTGATCTGGGTGTTCCTTACCACTTGACGACAAGCGGAGGGCCAAGTCGGGGCCGTCTGCCGGCGTCCCGCATCCCAACAACACTGCAGCCCGGGCGGAAGCGCTCCGCTCGGGCTGTTTGTTTGCGCATCACCTACTGCCGATTCTGCCCCGACGTGTCCCCGCCAGTCTGATCGTTGCCGGTCTGGTTGCGGGCGCGGGCCTGATTCTGATTTCCGGTCTGGTTGGCGCCCTGGCCCCCGTCAATCATGGCGGCGGCACCAAGTCCGCCCGCCACGGCGCCGACGGCGGTCCCCAGCGGGCCGGCCGCGGAACCCAGCGTGGCGCCGACGATGGCACCACCAAGTCCGGCGGCACCCTCAGCCATCGTGGGACCGCCGGCACCCTGTGTGTTCGTTGCGGCGCCGTTCGCCGCGCCGGTCCGGTCCGTGGTGCGGTTGTTCCTCTGCTGGTCCTCTGCCATGTCTGTGCCCCTTTCGCAAGTAGGTCCGCCCTTACTATGCGTCCGGGGCCCTTGCCTTATGCGGACTTGCAGCCGTGCACGCGGGCGCGGCGAGGCGCGCCTCGGGCCGAACGGCTTCCGGCACTTGAACCAGCGCGGCCGGCGGACACAGGTGGGGCCGCGGATCAGGAGGGCCGAACCTCCACCGGGCCCTGCAGCAGTTCCGACAGCACCAGCGACGCGGCTCCTGCCACCAGGAACCGCTCTCCCAGCGCCGAGCGGCGGATCCGCACGTGCTCGCTCAGCACCGAGAAGGCGCGGGCCCGTCCGAGCTCCACGGCCCGGTCAAGAACCAGGTCACTGCGCTGCGCCAGCCGCCCGGCCAGCACGATCAGTTCGGGGTTGTAGAGGTTCACGATGTTGGCAATGGCGATGCCGAGGATCCGCCCGCACTCGTCCAGCAGGTCGGTGGCCAGTTCGTCGCCGGCCTCCGCCGCGGCCAGAAGCTCGGCCGAGCCGATCTCCTCCGCCTCGGCCAGCAGGCTGTGCACACCCCGCCGGATCATCTCCTGTGCCTTGCGGCCCAGGGCGAAGCCCGAAGCGATGGCCTCCAGGCAGCCGTAGTTGCCGCAGCTGCATCGGGGCCCATCCAGGTCGATGGTCATGTGCCCGATCTCGCCGGCCCCACCGATGCTGCCCCGGTAAAGACGGCCGCCCACTGTCATGCCCGCGCCGATGCCGTCGTCCACGATGATCAGCATCAGGTCCTGGACCGACTGGCCGACGCCGAACCAGACCTCGCCCAGCGCCGCGGCGTTGCCGTCCTTCTCCACGGTGACCGGCAGTCCCGTGGCCGACTCCAGCATCTGGCGCAGGGGCACGGACTGCCAGCCGTGGAGGTTGGGCGGGGTCAGCAGCACACCCTCATCGGGGTCCAGCGGCCCCGGCGCGGCAACTCCCAACCCCTCCACCAGCCCCGGCCGCACGCCGGCCTTCTTCACCACCTGGTCGGCGGCGGTTGCGATGCGCTCCACCACGGCCTCGGGCGGGTCGGTGGGCCGCATGGGCAGGTCCGCCCTCACCACCAGGTGGCCCGCCAGGTCGAAGAGACCCACCACCAGCTTCGCACTCTGGAGCTCGCAGCCGAGCACGTAGCGGGCCGTCGGGTTCAGCGTGAGCAACACCGGCTTACGCCCACCGCTGGAGGTGCCCAGCCCCACCTCCTGAACCAGGCCCTCGGCCATCAGGTCGGTCACCGCGTTCGTCACGGTAGTGAAGTTCAGCCCGGTGATCCGCTTCACGTCCGCCCGTGAGATCGGCCCCTTGCGCCGGATCAGGTCCAACACCAGGGAGCGGTTCAGCCGCCTGACCAGGTCGCTGTTGCCGGTCACGACATTCGATTTTGCCACGCGCCTCACCACCCACGCGCTACTTACGCCTCGCGCTTCTGCCCCCAGGGTACAACCGCCCGGGGCGGTGTCCGCTGGGGCGCTCCTTGCTTTGATACATGAAAGCACTGTTGGAACGACAGCGTCAAGCATGGCGGAACGCCAGCGACAGTGCAGGACTTGCCCCACCAAAAGAGAAGAACTTCGGAGATAATCTAAGCAGTAGACAAGCACCGACGACGTACCTTCCGGGGAAAGGAGGACGGCGCCATGGTCTGATCCCGGGAAAGCAACTCCGGCCCAGCCGTGAAAATCGTCGGCATGGTACTTTACATTATAAAGAAAATCCAGCGGATGGGCACGCGCGCCGGCCGCGTCGTGACGACGGTGCGCGCCTGCCTGGCCGGCCGGCGAACCCTGGGTCTCCCTCAACCGTTTGAGCAAGAAATCGACATCGAAGGCAGCAAGCGGTGATCATCATGAAGGAAATTTACATCGGTATCGACATCGGCACCGGCGGCGCCCGGGTCCTGGCCGTGGACGGGTCCGGCACGCTGGTCGCCCAGGCGGTGCAAGAGTATCCGCTCCTCACGCCGCGCCCCGGCTGGACCGAACAGAACCCCGAGGACTGGTGGACCGCCGCCGCCGCCTGCCTCCGCCGCGTCACGGCCGAGGTCGGCCCCGACCGGGTGCGGGGCGTGGGCCTCACGGGCCAGATGCACGGGTCGGTCTTCCTGGACGACCGGGGACAGGTGATCCGCCCGGCCCTGCTGTGGAACGACCAGCGCACCCAGGCGGAGTGTGACGAGATCGTCGCGCGGGTAGGCGCCGACCGCCTCCTGGCACTGGCGGGGAACCGGGCGCTGACGGGCTTCACGGCACCAAAGGTCCTCTGGCTCCGCAAACACGAGCCCGAGGCTTACGCCCGCGTGCGCCACCTGCTGCTCCCAAAGGACTACCTGCGCTACCGGCTTACCGGCGAGTACGCCACCGACGTTTCCGACGCCTCCGGCACGCTGCTTCTGGACGTGGCGGCCCGCCGCTGGAGCGAGCCCATCCTGGCGGCCCTGGAGATCGACCCCGGCATCCTGCCCCGCCTGGCCGAGGGGCCTGAGGTCACGGGCTACGTCACCCCGGCGGCCGCGGCGGAGACCGGCCTCCCCGCCGGCATTCCCGTGGTGGGCGGCGGCGGCGATCAGGCGGCCAACGCGGTGGGCGTGGGCCTCGTCTCCGAAGGCGCAGCCTCCCTGGCCCTGGGCACCTCCGGGGTGGTGTTCGCCGCCACCCGCCAGCCCGGCCACGTGCGGACCGGCTACAGCGTGGGAGCCAGCCGGAGGGACGGCGCCGCGACCTGCGCCGCCGGCGCGGGGAGCCCCGACCCGGCCCAGGTCGTCGCACCCCCGGGGCTTCCGCAGGACTCGCTTTCTACCGTGCACTCCTTCTGCCATGCCGTTCCCGGCATGTGGCACGTGATGGGCGTGATGCTCTCCTCCGGCGGCTCGCTCAGCTGGCTGCGGGATTCGCTCTACGCCCGGGACGCGGCGGAGGATCGCCAGGCCGGGCGGGAGCCCTACGACCGCATCACCGGTGAGGCAGCCACCGTCCCCGCCGGCGCCGAGGGGCTCCTTTTCCTGCCCTACCTCACCGGCGAGCGCGTGCCGCACCCCGATCCGAGCGCCCGGGGCGCCTTCATCGGCATCGGCCTGCAGCACACCCGGGCGCACTTCGCCCGTGCGGTCATGGAGGGCATAGCCTTCGGCCTTCGGGACAACCTGGACCTCATCCGGGCCCTCGGGGTGAACGTGACGGAGTTGCGCATCACCGGCGGCGGGTCCCGTTCGCCGCTCTGGCGCACCATCCTGGCCGCCGCGCTGGGCGTGCCGCTCCGGCGGATGGCCGTTGACGAGGGGCCGGCCTTCGGCGCCGCCATCCTGGCTGCGACGGGCACCGGCGCCTACCCGGACGTGGCCGCGGCCTGCGCCGCCATGGTCCGCACCGGAGATGCCGTCCCCGTCGACCCGGAGCTGGCGGCCCGGTACGCCGCCCTGCTGCCGCTCTTCCGGCAGGCCTACATGCAGCTGAAGCCGACGTTTCCGCAGCTGATCTCGTAGTTCCGCAATTGGTCGCGTGATTTCGCAGCCAAGCTCGTAGTCTTGGGGGTGATCGGTGTGGGTCCCACACACCGGCAGTTGACCACCGACGTCCTCGTCTGCGGCGGCTCCTTCGCGGGCGTCGCGGCCGCCCTGGCCGCGGCCCGGGCCGGCCGCCGGGTGCTGCTGCTGGAGCGGCGCACCTACCTGGGGGCCGAGGTGTCGGCTTACCTGCGCCCGTGGCTCACCCCGTCCCAACTGGACGTGCTCTGCTCCCTGCTGGGGCCGACGCTTTCCGCAGCCGCCGGCCCCCTCCAGGAGCCTGGGCCAGCGCTTGCCGCAGCCGCCGTTCCCCTGCAGGAGCCTGGGCCGGTTCAGGCCGAACTGCCGCTCATTCCCGACCGGCTCAAGACCGCCCTGGAGGACGTGCTCCTGGAGGCCGGCGTGACCCTGCTCTACGCCGTCCGCCCCGTGGGCATCCGCACCGGCCGGCCGCTGCAGGTGGAGGCGGTGGGCAAGGCGGGCCGCATGACGATCGCCGCCGGCGCGGTGATCGACGCGACGGAGCAGGCGGTGCTCGCCCGGCTCTGCTGCCCGGCGTCAGCCCGGACCGCACAGGCCGGGGCCCGGCTCTGGCGGACCCTCGAACTCACCGGGGTGGACACCGCGGGTGCCCGGCCGGCGGGCGACCCGAGGGCGGGCGGCGTGTCCATTCCTGAGAAGCTCACGCCCGCCTGGCGGCTGCACGCGGGGTACGCCCGCGACCTCGGCCACGTGCTCCTGGAGTACGCCATGGACGTCCCGGCCGCAGGCGAGCCCGGCTGGCAGCAGGACGCGGAGCAGCGCGCCCGGTGGATCGGGGCCGACCTGTGCCGCTGGATGCGGGAAAATCACCCGGCCTTCTCCGGCATGCGGCTGGCATCCACCAGCCACGAACTGGCGGTGCCGCCCCTCTGGCGGGTCGAACCCGACCCCGGGCAGCGGCTGTTCGTGGCCTCGGCCTGCACCGACCTGCCCGACGACGAGGCGGCGCGCCTCTACCTCGACCCCGCGGCCCTGACTCGGCTGGGTCTGTCAGTGGGCACACAGGTCGCAGACTTGGCAACCTCGCCAGGGCCTGCCCTGTCGGCCGCTCGGTCGGCTGCCGCCACCCCATCCGCCGGTGTCACCCCGCCCGCTGTCGCTGCCCCCTCCGCTGTCCTCGCCCCGCCCCGTGTCGCCTCCCCGGCCACTGTCGTCGCCGCGTCCGCCGACGCCACCGCGGCCGCTGTCGCTACTCCGTCCGCCGGCCCCACTTCGTCTGCCACGGCCGTTCCTTGCGCCGCCACCACGCCGCCGCCGTCCCATGACCGGCCGGCGGAAGCGCCGCTGCGCACCCTGCCGGTGATCCGGCGCACGGTCGATGTGCTGGTGATTGGGGGCGGCACCAGCGGCGCCGCGGCGGCCGTCGGCGCGGCCCGGCACGGCGCCGTTACCCTGGTGGCCGACATGAACCCGGCTCCGGGCGGAACGGGGACGCTGGGCGGCGTCGACTCCTACTGGTTCGGCCGTAGGACAGGCTTCAACCAGGAGGTCTCCGCCCGTGTAGCCGAGCAGCACGACCAAACGGGCTGCCAGGGCAACAAGTGGAACACCGAGGCCAAGGCGCTGGCCTGGCTCGACCTGCTGCGCGGCGCCGGGGCTGAACTCCTGCTCAACACCGTGCTGATGGACGTACTGGCCGACCGCCAGCCCGGCCCCCGCCGGGTCACCGGCGCGCGGCTGGCGGCACCCGACTGCCTGGTGGAGGTGACGGCCAGGGTGACGGTGGACGCCACGGGCGACGGCGATGCCGCCGTGCTCGCCGGCGCCGAAGCCGTCTACGGCTCCGACCGGGAGGGGGCGACGATGTGGTACTCGCTGGCGCCCCAGCCCCGGCCCGGCGTCTTCCAAAACAACTTCACCAGCGCCGTGGACGTGGGGGACCCCTTCGACTACACCCGTGCAATCCTGTCGGGCCGCCGCCGGATGCCCGGCCACGACCACGGCCCCTACGTGGCGCCCCGGGAGAGCCGCCACGTGCTGGGCGACGTCCGCCTCACCCTCACCGACTTCCTCACGCTGCGCCGCTGGCCAGACGTGATCAGCCTGCACTTCAGCAACCACGACATCAAAGGGCACAACACCTCGGACTGGCTGCGGCTCGGGCTCCTCCCACCCAACCTCGAGATCGAGATTCCGTACCGGGCCCTGCTCCCGGTCGGCGTGGAGGGGCTGCTGGTGACGGGCAAGGCCATCTCCGCCACCCACGACGCGCTGCCGCCCATCCGCATGCAGGCAGACCTGGAGAACCTGGGTTACGCCACCGGCACAGCGGCCGCCCGGGCCGCCCGGTCGGGGGTGGCGCTCCGGGCGCTGCCGGTCCACGAACTGCAGGCCACGCTGGTGGCCGAGGGCCTGCTCCCCGCCAGCCTCGCGGCGCGGGAACTGGAGGCCGACCGCCCGCCCACGACGGAGGAGATGCAGGGCTGGATCGACAGCCTGAACGACGCCGAGCCGCTCTTCCTGTACGGCGAGATGGAGATGGACGAAGTCCGCCGCACGCCGATCCCCTTCGTGCAGATCTGCACCGCCGGCCCGGCCGTCGTGCCGCTGCTCCGGGCGGCCCTGGAGCGGCCTGACCATCCCGGGCGCCTGCACATCGCCCGGGCCCTGGCCTGGTACGGCGACCAAGCAGCCACCCCCGTGCTGCTGGAGGCCATCGCGCCGCACCTCGCCGGAGACGTACTGCCCCCGCGGACGGTGCACATCCGCTACACCCAGGCGTCGCCGGACCACGGGGCCATGCCCGAGCTCGCCTACCTGCTCCACGCCCTGGCGATGGTGCGCGACCGGCGGGCAATCCCCGTGCTGATGCGGGTGGTGGAGCGCATCCACCCCACCGAGGAGCGGTTCCGGGACCCGATGAGCGGCGTTTTCCACTACGTGGACGCCGCCTGCGACATCGCCGAGCGCCTCGGCGACCCCCAGTGCGTTCCTGCCCTGCGGCGGCTGCACCAGGAGCCGCTCTTCCACAACCGGGTCACCACGGCGCCGGTCACGCCTGACTTCTTCGCCGAGCGGGCGGCTTTCCTGGAGCTGACCATCTGCCGGGCGCTGGCCCGCTGCGGCGCCCCGGAGGGGCTGGAGGTGCTGGTCCAGTACCTGTGCGACTCCCGCCGGCCGCTGGTCCGCCACGCCCACCAGGAGCTGGTACGTCTCTCGGGGCGTGCGCTGCCGCCCGACCCGGATGTGTGGCGGGGCTGGCTGGCGCTGGTGCGGCACTGGCGGCCGAGACCGTGGTGCCCTCCCCGCGGATAACCTTGGCATCCTCGAAGCCCGCTGCGCCGTGACAGCGGGCTTCTCGCGTCAGATGGCCTTGCGCTGCCCCCTGCTGGCCGCTTTCCGGTACCGCTCCGCCACTTGTTCGAGGAACAGGACGATATGCCACCGATCCTCCAGGTCTTCCTTGAACTTGAGGCGATGACCAAGCGCCCCCCGGATCCCCTCGCAACTTAGCTCTTTCGCCCATATGGATACCACTTCAAAGCCCAGCTCCTGGCACAGACCGCGCTTGAGCAAGTCCCGTCTTCTCTGGGCGTGGAACTCCTCCACGCTGGGGTAGAGTTCGGTCGGTCCCGCGTGCTGGTTCCCCTGGAATTCGATGGCAATCTTCTCGTCCGGCAACAACAAGTCGCAGTGCATGCGACCCCCGGTGTCGATATTGGCAAGGCCGGTCAGCTCGACGTTCTCCAGGACTGTCACGCCGGGGCACATCTCCCGGATGAGGTGCGCGAGGATGAACTGGCCCAGGGAGTAGCCGGGAGTGTTCTTGGCTGCCTGCAGCCCCCGCTCCAACTCCCGCAACTCCTGCGCCCGCTTGATGGCATGTGGATTCGCACCGCGACAGGTGTAGACCACGCGCGGGCCCTGCCGCTGCGGGCCCCCGATGAGCCACCGGCACGCGATCAGCTGGCGAATGTGCTTGCTCAGGGTGTCCTGGCTGTAGCTGGTCATCCTCGCCAGGTCCTTGAATTCGAACCGCCCACCCAGCCGAAAGATGACCCCCCACGTCCAACAGGCTCCTCGGGGGAGGCAGCTGTCAAACAACAGGTCAGAGGGCAGAATGAGGCGGGGGCCGTTCTCCAAGCCGAGAGGCTGGCAGCGCACAACCCGAAGGCTCATCCGCTCGTAAAGCAGCCAGCCCGCTTTAGACAAGACGTCCAGGTACTTGTGGAGGCTGGGGAGACTGATGCCCACTTTCGTGCAGAGCTCCTTGAACGTGAACTCACTCCGCACGTGCATGAGTGCGACTACGAAGCACCAGAGCAGCTTCGCTCCCTCAGGGATCGTCCGGTCGGCCCACAATCGATCTGGAACGCAAATGAGCCGCAAGCGCACACGCATCACCAGGAGGAAATATTATCCATCACTGGATGCTTCTCCTTCTCGGTGGCCGATCGTTTTTCACTTCCGGGCCGCAGCCAAATCGAAATCCGTCGGCTCCCGCCGCCGGTCCGACACGCCCGCGCCGCCCCACACCCCCGCAACGAGGCCCTCACCCCCGCTCACTGCACTGTTCACCAGGCCCGGAGCCGCTGCAAGACCCAACCCACCCCGCCACCAAGCCCCAGGGCGACCCACCCCCCCCGCCCATCAAGCCCCTACGAGAGCCACCCCGCCCCTCCTCGCCCCCCCGCACACCGCGGCGCCCGATCGTTTTTCACTTCCGCTCCCCAGCCAAGTCGAAATCCATCGGCTCCCGCCGCCGATCGGACACGCCAACGCTGCCCCATACCCCCGCAGCAAGGCCTTCGCCCACGCTCACTGCACTGTTCACCAAGCCCCGCACGAGCCAACCTACCCCGCCCCCAAGCCTCAGTGAGACCAGCCTGTCCAGCCCCCCAAGCCCCCGTGAGGCCAACCCCCCCGCCCACCAAAGCCTCAACGAGAGCCAAACCACCCCCTCCTCGCCCTCGACCCCCGCGGCAGCCGATCGTTTTGCACTTCCGCCCCGCAACTCAAGTCGAAATCCTTCCGATCCCAGCATCTCACTACCGCTCCGGCATCAAAACACAGCTTCAGATCTTGCCCGGCACCAGGGCGGCCCCACGATGCATCGAGTAGACCGTAGGGTCGCCCCACGGCCTCTCGCAACACCGGACATGCTGGTCACGCATCCGGCGTTTCGTCAAGCACTCCGAGTCGATTCGTAGCTGTCCTTCAGGCTTTTCAGCCCTTGGGTCTGCCAGTAGGCAAGTCCGAGGGCTTTGACAAGTCAGCACCCATGCTGGGCGCACGTAGAGCAGAACGCCGCTGACCTGAGGTCGGCGGCGTTCGGCTTGACCCCGGCAC